>DAOSUR010000025.1 GCA_035378985.1 Anaerohalosphaeraceae bacterium | reverse complement strand
AATTGTCCCCACGCGCGTGGGGGTGAACCGTACTGGGGTGGGGAACACTACCAGTACTTGACCATTGTCCCCACGCGCGTGGGGGTGAACCAGCGGGAAATTATTTATTTCAACCGGCGGTGCAATTGTCCCCACGCGCGTGGGGGTGAACCGAGCAGTTCCGTATTTGTCAGAGCGCGGCCGAAATTGTCCCCACGCGCGTGGGGGTGAACCGTACCGCTGGTCGCTGGAGGCGAACTCCAGCCCATTGTCCCCACGCGCGTGGGGGTGAACCGACGGACAGCCCGACAAGACAAGGACATTTACAATTGTCCCCACGCGCGTGGGGGTGAACCGTCAACAGATTTTTTTAGGATTTTTTGAGCGGGATTGTCCCCACGCGCGTGGGGGTGAACCGTTATGGCGTGAACTGCATTCCGGCCATCAAAGATTGTCCCCACGCGCGTGGGGGTGAACCGACTTTTTGTGGATTAAAAAGCCGGGGTTTGAGATTGTCCCCACGCGCGTGGGGGTGAACCGCGGTCTCTTGGAACTCAGCCGTAAGATCTGGGATTGTCCCCACGCGCGTGGGGGTGAACCGGGACCAGACTTGATCCGGTCCCCTGAGGGGCTATTGTCCCCACGCGCGTGGGGGTGAACCGACCAGCCGGATAGGCCGGTGTGGGTCGTTCAGATTGTCCCCACGCGCGTGGGGGTGAACGCACATTCGGTAACAGTACAAACCGGTTGTGCCGTCTCGCCTTGCGTCTCGGGGACGATTACAACGCCCGCGGCGATGTCCGTGCCCTGCTCCAGTCCCATGGCTGGACCTGTGTCAAGGGCGGTGAAAATGAATACTGGCGCAGGCCGGGCAAAACCAGCGGCTGGTCAGCCACCCTCAAAAACGGCATCTTCTATGTCTGGAGCACCAATGCCTATCCGTTCGAATCGCAAAAACCCTATTCCTTGTTCAGCGTCTATGCCCTCCTGGAACATGGCGGGGACTTCAGCAGAGCGGCAGCGGAACTGTCCAGGCAGGGCTTTGGACAGCAACCAGATATCCGCCCTGCCGATGTCGATTTGTCGGGCCTCTTGACAACTCCCCAAAAGCCGCTGCCGGACGATCCCGGTCCGATTCCGGAGACGCTCTTTTCCGTGCCGGGATTTGTTGAGCGGCTGATGAAGTTCTGCCTCGATACCGCGCCCTATCCCAACAAGGCATTGGCCTTCTGCGGGGCGCTGGCGCTGCAATCCTTCCTGGCCGGCCGCAAAATCAAGGAACCCGGCGGCATCCGGACCAATCTCTATCTATTGGCCCTGGCCAGTACGGGCACAGGCAAGGACTGGCCCCGGAAGATCAATGCCAACATTCTCAACTATATCAACGCCTCCAGCTGCCTGGGCAATCGGTTTGCCAGCGGCGAAGGCATCCAGGATGTCATGGGGGCCAATCTGAATATGCTGTTCCAGACCGATGAGATTGACACCATGCTGCGATGCATCAATACGTCCCGCGAAAGCCGCTATGAGAGCATCCAGGATACTCTCCTGACGTTCTATACCTCCAGCGACAGCGCCTTTCCCATGCGGACCAAGGCGGGGATGAAAGAGTGCGTCTCGATCCGCAATCCTCACCTGACCATCTTCGGTACGGCTACCCCCAAGAATTACTACCAGGCGCTCAGCGAGCGGATGATGACCAGCGGATTTTTCAGTCGGATGCTGATCGTCGATGTCGGAGAACGGCCCTTGTGTGAGCAGGCGGGTGATATTGACAATATCCCGTCCGAAATTCTGGATACGGCTGAATTCTGGCAGGAAAAAACCCGGCCCTCTGCCAAACACAATCTGTCCTGGGAAAATCCCAATCCCCCGATAGCCCCCTATCAAGGGAAGGCAGGGAAACTGTTGTTCGAGTTCCAGCGGCAGTCAGACCTGAACCACCGGGCAGCAGAGGCCCAGGATGAAGTTGCCAAGGCCGTCTGGTCACGGGCCGCCGAGAACGCTCGCAAACTGGCCCTGCTGTATGCCTGCAGCGACCCCCCCCAGAAGCCATTGATTAGTGAGCAGGCGGCCCAGTGGGCCATTGCCTTTGTCAATCACCAAGTCCGCCGTCAATTGTTTATGGCCGGCATCTATGCCGCCGAGAACAGTTTCCATGCCGACTGCCTGAAACTCAAAGAAAAACTCCGCAACGAGCCGGGCAAGCAGCTTCTACATAGCGTGCTCCTGAAGCGCATGAAAACTGATAAAGATTCGTTCAGGAAGATCATCGAAACCCTAATTGAACAGGGAGATATCCTGGTCAAGGAAAGCACATCTGCAACATTTAAGGGGACTGTATATGTCTTGTGTGAGTAAAAAACCCTTCCCCAAACGTTTCACCTCAAAAGGGGTGAAACGTTCCATTTTCGTGGGCAGCGATAAATACCCAGGTTCATTTTTGGGTCAAAAAGAAAGAACCCTTCCCCGAAAAGGTGAAAGGTTTGGTGAAAGGTTTTATTGTATAAATAAGGATATAATAACAATATACATAAACTCTTCCCCTTTCACCCCACCCCCGCGTGCATATTTTTGCGCGCGTACGCGCGTGAGGAGAAGTGTTTATTTCTGGAAAGGAGACCAATCATATCTGATGAAATGACCTATTACGACAACCATTTTTTCTTGCCCTGGGAATGTGGGCGTTCCAACTGATGGGGTGAAAGATTCATGGATATTCAAATGATTACTATTCCTGTGGAAGTTATTGGTGAATACTTCGTCCTTTTGGATAAACAAGGAAACCAGCTTGTTACCAAAAAGATTCATCGTGACTGTCTTCTGAATCCTTCTATGGATTCGATGGAACAGGTCATGTGGGGTGTCGCGATAAGAAAAGCAACCGACAAGATCAATCGTCACAACAATATTGCTCCACGGCAAACTCCCTGGCAAAGAAAATTTGATTCCTTAGCTAAAAGTTTTTCCCATAGGACCAGAGACTTGAAATTGCTTCACACCAGAAAGCGTTTTGAACAATATCCGACTTGTACCTGGACGAAAACTGTTAAGCGCATGATAGAACAATCCCGGAATTGTTATGTTTATCACTGTGAATCTCCGTGGAAACGCTGGGTAACCTGCGCATGTAAAAACAATAACCGTAGGAGTTTGACGCGTTATGGCAAAAACAATTAAAACGAATGAGATCTTATCCTTGCTGGAAAAACAACAATATCGTTGTGCTTTGAGCGGTCGAAAGCTCACACCTGAAACAGCATCTTTAGATCATATCCAGCCACTCTCACGAGGCGGTCTTCACGATATTTCTAATATCTGGATTGTTGATCATCAGGTGAATATTGCCAAGGGGGCACTAACCGCAGAGGAATTCATCAGATTATGCCAGGAGGTCACATGGAATCAAAAATAATTAGTCGAGCGGTTCCTTCGCGGGAAATTAAAAAGAAGACTGCACGGGGAACAGCCGCGTTCCCAGGAAGAGTTTGTTTGTATTGTCCGAGATAACCACACACCTATTTGGAGACCTGCTATGACGAAACAATTCAACATCGAACTTCGAGGGATCGAGACCCTCCGGCCCTATGAGCACAATCCGCGCCTCAATGACGGTGCGGTCGACGCCGTGGCGGACAGTTTGCAGGAGTTCGGCTTCAGGCAGCCGATTGTGGTCGATTCCGATGGCGTCATCGTCTGCGGCCATACCCGCTACAAGGCCGCCTTGAAACTGGGTCTGGCCAAGGTGCCGGTTCATGTGGCCAAGGACCTGACGCCCGAGCAGATCCGGGCCTACCGCATCGCCGACAACAAGACGGCCGACCTGGCCGAGTGGAACTATGAAATCCTGCCCATCGAACTATCGGAGCTGATGGAGGCCGGATTCGACATGAGTTTGCTGGCCTTCGACGAAAAAGAACTGACCCAGTTGCTCAACGCCGCCGAGGTCAAACAGGGCAACTGCGATCCGGACCAGATCCCCGACCCGCCGGATGAGCCAATTACCCAGTCGGGAGACCTCTGGGTCCTGGGCAATCACCGGCTCCTTTGCGGGGATGCGGGCAGCCAGGAGGACCTGGATAGGCTGCTGGATGGGCAGGTAATCCATCTGATCAACACCGATCCCCCCTACAACGTCAAGGTCGAACCGCGCAGCAACACGGCCATCGCGGCCGGCCTCAGTTCCTTTACCAACAAGAAGGCCCAACTGCATCATCAGGGTTTTGACCAGGCACGCGGCGCCGGTGATCCCAAGAAAGCCCGCAAGAAGATGCGGGCCAAAGACCGGCCGCTGGAAAATGATTTTCTTTCGGCTGAAGATTTCAACGAGATGCTCCGAGCCTGGTTCAACAACATGGCACGCGTCCTGGTCCCCGGCGGCTCGTTTTACATCTGGGGCGGCTATGCCAATCTCGGCAATTACCCCAAACCGCTCCAAGACGCCGGATTGTACTTTTCGCAAGGGATCGTGTGGGACAAACAGCACCCCGTCCTGACCCGGAAGGATTTCATGGGGGCGTTTGAGATTTGCCAACCGCCTGATACACAAGTCATGACACCCGCCGGCACGACCGCGTTGTCCGCCCTGCGAGACGGGGATGAGGTCATCACGTATGCCAAGGGTTCTGGAGCCATCATCGGCCACCGTCGTGGCCCAACGATCCGCGTCGGCACGCGTACATATGGCGGCCCCCTCTATGGGATTACTGTCGGTTCCAACACCACTTGGTGCACCGATGGCCATCTGTTCAGCGTCCGACTCGTACCACACGCTCGGTCCATCTGGTGCGTCTACCTCATGCGGCGTGGTCGATGGTGGCGCGTGGGCAAGACGAAGTTGCTCACCACATGGGGGCTGGGCCTCAAGCAGCGGCTCGATATGGAAAATGGCGAAGAAGCCTGGATTCTCAGCACCCATGACACGAATTGCGATGCGGCATGTGCCGAGCAGGTGGTCTCGGCTCGGTACGGTATCCCAACCACGTTTTGGGTTGAAGCCAAAACATGCAAGCGAACGCATTCGCAGATCACCAGCATCTACGACCGCTTTGATCCAATGGCTCTGCATCGGGGAGCGCTTTGGGCCCTATCCGATCACCATCGTCGGATCGAATACCCGTTTATCCATTGCGGCAACACGCGACCAAAGTACGGACGCAGGGTGTCTTTTCTGACGCGGGCATGCAACCTGCTGCCTGATGCAATGGAAGTTCCCGTTCCGGCAGGCGGCCCAAAGTATCGCTGGATACCGATTCGACATGTGGATGTGCAAGACTACGCTGGGCCGGTCTATTCGCTTGATGTGGACAGATACCATCATTACATCGCTGACGGCATCGTTACGCATAATTGTTTCTATGGTTGGAAACTCGGCAAGGGTCACCGCTTCTTCGGTCCCAACAATGCCCCTGACCTGTGGCACGTCAAAAAAATTCCGCCCCAGAAGATGGATCACTTGACGGCCAAGCCGGTGGAGCTGGCGGTACGAGCGATCCAGTATTCTTCCAAACAAGGCGAGAATGTCCTGGACCTGTTCGGCGGATCGGGCAGTACCCTGATCGCCTGCCAGCAGACAGACCGGAAGGCCTTCCTGATGGAACTGGACCCATTGTATTGCGATGTCATCGTCCAGCGTTTTGAAAACTTTACGGGATTGAAAGCCCAGCGGATCAGTCCTGAGAGCCCGAATGCTGTTTAAGAAAGCGAGCGATTTGATGTTTGTTCTTTTGCCCTTGAGCCACCGCCAAGACAAACTCGACCAGCGATGGATTGTCGATCTGAACCCGGATGCCGTTCCATTGCAGGAACGCCAACGCGCAGACGATTCCCGTACGCTTGTTTCCATCCAGAAATGGATGATTCATCACGATATGATACAAATAGGCCGCGGCCATCTCGAACAAATCCGGGTGGGCGTATTGCCCTCCAAAGCCGGCCCTGGGCATGGCCACCGCCGACTCCAAAAGTCCTTTGTCGCGGATCTGGCCGCTGCCTCTGTACCGGCGGACCTGATCGGCATGGATCCTCAAGACCTCATCCAGATTGAGGAACCGGATCTCCATCGGCTAATCGGCCAGCTTCTGGAGGGCCGGGCCAAAGTCTTCATTGATCTGGTGGAGGATCCGGTTCAACTCGGCCTGTTTGCTGTCCGGACGAACCGGAGAAATGACCAGTTTGTCGCCATTGGTCGTGATTTCCACCTCTGTATCCGGGGTGATTTGCAGCAATTCCATGATCGGCTTGTCGATGACCAGAGCGTAGCTGTTTCCGTGTTTGATGAGGTTTTTGACCATACAATCCAATCTCCCAAATTTCGTATACACATAGTATATACGAAATTATCGCCCAAATCAATGGGATTCTTGAAGAAAAACCCCGGTCATTTCCGGGGTTCTGGAGAAAAGAGGTCTGCGAATCGGTTATTTCCGGGCCCACACAAACTGCCCGCGGCCGACCTTCTGGAAGCGGGAATCATCTCCCTTGGTTGTGATTTCCTTCAGGATGGCGGCACAGAGCGTATTGGCTGGTGTCTTGCCGCTGGCGCTTTTCCAATAATCCTTGGCGGCCATGGTCTCGATCAGCTGCCGGCAGGTCATGGGCCCATTGGCCTCCGCCAATACCCGCACCGCCGCATCCAGCGCCGAGAGCCGTTGGACCTTGGGCGACATTGGCCCACGTTTCGATTGGGCGGCCTTTTGGGTTCGGGTCGTAGGTTTTCTTGGCTTGGGGCTGGCCTTGCCGCCCTGGGCCGACGGGGACGCTTTCTTGGGATTGTACAGGCCCACCAGCCGTTCGGCGGATTGGATGGCCACCGGCTTATTGCCGGCCAGCGTCACCGCCTCCCAGCCGCCCTCCTGGGCGGCCTTCATGATCCGCACGGGCGTAGTGTTCCTGCCGACCTTCAGGTCGTACACGCTGCCGATTTGGATGTCTTGGGTTTTCATCATTTGGGTCCTTTCAAAAAAATGTTCGTCCGGAACGCTCCGCCACGCTGCTACAGGCGGGTTTCCTGGAGGGTATCTTCGATTTCGCTTACTTCGAATCCGCTCAGGAAACTCAAGATTTCCATCAGGTTCTGGCGGATGTGCTTTAAATCCCCGACGTGGCCCCAATTAATTTCTTTGGGGGTTTTGCCCAATTCGCATTCAAAGAATCCGAGCAGGTTGGCGATGTCGCTTTTGGCGGTTTCGTATTCGGTTTTTACATCTTGTTTTGCCATGTTTGGGTCTCCTAAAAAGGCGTTTTTATTGTTCAATTCCAGGGATGACTTACCGGCTTTTGGCCCCGGATCCAAGGGAATTAAGTCATTATTTTCAAAGAATTTGCATTATTTTTTTAGCCGTTCTGGACCCGGGGTAGAATGAATCCAAAACTGCTCAAAATTACGGCCTTAAGCGTGGAGGAACTGGCCCAATTGCTCCGCCAGGCGGGCCGCCGGTCTATCTCTGGACAAGCGGTGCTGGCAATCGCCCAAAAGGCTGGAATTGTCCGGGATGGAGGCAGGATTAACCTGATTGAATACACCGCATTTCTGGCCCGGGAGGTGGCCGGTGGCGCCGATTAATCCAACCCAACTGAAACCCGCCGAGCTGACACGCTTGCTCAACTCCGCCGGATTTGGCGAGGTCATCAACGAACGCACCCTGCGACGCCATCGCAATCGCGCTGGATATACCATCGGCGATACCAGGACGGTGGATCTATTCCGCTATGCCGCCTGGCTGACTCATCGGTACTTGGAACCGCCCAAAAAGGAACGCACCTACGAGGAGATGAAAGAAGCCGCCCGGCGGCGGAATGCCGAACTGGCCCGGGCCGGCCAGGACATCGGGCAGATCCCGGAAGTCGTCAATCCCGATCGCAAGGCACAGGCCACGGCCAGCTTCAAGACCTTCTGCGAGGTGTATTTCCCGGATGTGTTCTACCTGCCCTGGTCCGAGGACCATCGGAAGGTTATCGACAAGATCGAGCAGGCAGTCCTTCAGGGCGGCCTGTTTGCCCTGGCCATGCCGCGCGGATCGGGCAAGACGGTGTTGATGCAGATGGCCTGCCTGTGGTCTGCCCTGATTGGGGCCACGGAGTTTGTCTGCCTGATCGCCGCCTCCGCCGAACGGGCCAAGGACCTGCTGGAAAACATCAAGGTCTGGCTGGAGACCAATGACTTCTTGCATGAGGACTTCCCGGAAGTGACCTTTCCGATCCGCGCCCTGGAACGGATTACCAACCGCCAGAAAGGGCAAAGGTACAATGGGGTCCCGACCCGCATCGAATGGGCCGCCGACAAGATCGTCCTGCCCACCATCAAAGGCAGCAAGGCCTCCGAGGCAGTCATTTCCTGCAGCGGGATGAAGGGCTCGGACATCCGGGGCCAGAACTATGCCCGCTCGGATGGCCGGGTGGTCCGCCCGCAGCTGGTCATGGTCGATGATCCCCAGACCACCGAATCGGCCTGGAGCCCGTCCCAATCCCAGCGCAGGGAAGCAATCTTAGCCGGAGATGTCCTGGGCATGGCCGGGCCTGGCAAGAAGATCTCCGGCCTGATGGCCTGTACGGTCATCCGGCCGGGGGATATGGCCGACAATATCCTGGACCGTCAAAAGCATCCCGAATGGCAGGGAGACAAGACCAAGATGGTCTATGCCTTCCCCACCCATGAAAAACTCTGGGCGCGGTATGCCCAGATCCGGGCCGATTCGTTGCGGAACGATGGGGATGGCGCAGAGGCCACCGAGTTCTATCGCCAGAACCGGGAGGCGATGGATGCCGGAGCCATTGTCGCCTGGCCCCAGCGTCACAATGACGATGAACTATCCGCCATCCAGCACGCCATGAACCTCAAGATTCGGGATGAGGCGGCCTTCTTTGCCGAGTACCAGAACGAGCCGATCCTCGAGGCCGAAGGCGAGGACATGCTCAATGCCGATGAGATCACCGCCAAGCTCAACGAATACAACCGCAGCATTATTCCAATCGGATGCAATCTCCTGACCTTGTTTATCGACGTCCAGCAGAAGGCCCTGTTCTGGATGCTGTGCGCCTGGGAGCGGGATTTTACCGGCTATGTGGTCGATTACGGCACCTGGCCGGAGCAGAAACGGCTCTACTTTACCCTGCGGGACATCCGGCGGACCCTTGCCCAGCAAAAGCCGGGTGCAGGCCTGGAAGGAGCGATCTACAACGCCCTGGAGAAATTAACCGAGGAGAAACTGGGCCGGTTTTACCGTCGTGAGGACGGCCTGGAGATGAAGATCGACCGCTGCCTGATCGATGCCAACTGGGGTCAGAGCACGGATGTAGTCTACCAGTTCTGCAGGCAGTCGCGATTTGCCGGGATTGTCCTGCCCAGCCATGGGAAATACGTCGGCGCTTCATCCATCCCGTTTTCCGAATACAAACGCAAAAAGGGAGATCGGATCGGCCTGCATTGGCGGATTCCCAATACCGCGGGTAAACGCGCGGTTCGGCATGTCCTGATCGACACCAACTACTGGAAGAGCTTTGTACACGCCCGCCTGGCGGTGGCCATGGGCGATCCGGGAAGTTTATCCCTGTTTGGGCGGGATGAGACCACCCATCGTCTGCTGGCCGAGCATTTAACAGCTGAATACCGCATCCAGACGATGGCTCGGGACAGGGTAGTGGATGAATGGAAGCTGAAGGCCATCCGCCCGGACAACCATTGGCTGGACTGCCTGGTTGGCTGCGGCGTGGCGGCCTCCATGGAAGGAGCCAAACTGTTCGGGACCGAGAATGACAAGGAAAATCGACCTATGCGGATACGGCTTTCCCAGATCCAGAAAGGCAGGCAGCGATGCAGAACGTAAAAGTCAAACCGCCCAAAGGACTGGTCTGTAAGGCATGCGGCGGGCGGAAGTTCAAGGTCCTCTATACCCGGCCAGCCCACGACAGCCGCCTCATGCGCCGCCGGCAATGCCGCAACTGCGGCAGGCGGTTTACAACGTGGGAATCGACGGTTTATCGTTAAGCAAAATAGACAAGGCGGGTCTCGTATTGGGGCCGAGACAGGGACAGGAAATGGATCGCAGATTAGGCCTAGATAAGATTTTTTCGGAATTTGTATCCAAAAACCAGGCCCTTGGAAGCAATACAACCTTGAGAAATAGAGTTGCATAAAAAGGATCAGGACATTGGTCAGTTTTGAGTAAGAATTTATGTTTTTTTCAATCAACCTGGGGGCGGGTTGCATCGACTATTTATTAGAGAATCACGCCGCAGAGACATATTATCGGACATAATAGGTGCGGAATGGGATTTACCCTGGCCAGGCCTGTGCGGCAACATCAATAAGAGACGGTGGTCTTATTTTTGAAAGGAGAAAACTCATGCGTTCCCATCATTTCCGCATCCTGGTTTTTGGGTGTCTGTATGCAGCGCTGGGGGCTACCGGCCCCTATGGTTTGGCAGCAACGGATGTGCTGTTTCTGGTCGATACGACAGGCAGCATGAGCGGTCTTAACAATTTCAAGGCGGTTTTGGATAGTCTTGTTGCCGCGATTGATGCAAACTCCCTCTGCCCGGAAACTATTCTGTACGGCGTTGCCGACTACAGGAACTACGCCGACGGCGGAAACTATCAGGCCTACGGCGTGAATCTGGATCTGCCGTTCACATCGAGCATTCAAGATGCGCTGTCTGCCATAAACGATCTTACCGCCAACGGCGGCGGAGACACGCCTGAAAGTCAGTTGAAGGCGATGGTCAGCATCGCAGACAACTGGCTGACAAGCAGCGGCGATCTTGGCTTTAACGGCCGCGCGGAAGCCCAAAAGATTCTGATCTGGGCCGGGGACGCTCCTGGTCATATCGCAGGCGACGAGCCGGGGTCGAGCGGGTCTCCTCCGCCCGGTTATTATCCTACGCTCGATGAAACGATTGACGCATTAACCTACCAATCGATTCTGGTTTTTGCCCTCAATTCAGCGAACTGCAACGCCGGCCTGAATACCCCCTATGCAGGTATAAATAATCATACACCCCCCGCGTGCCAGCAGGCGAGCGAAATCACGGCGGCCACGGGCGGAAAGTTGTTCTGCAACGTCGGTCCGGGCGTGCCGGATATCGAGATTGACATCATCGGAGCGATCACCTGCTTTTCGTTCTCCAAGGATGACGGCATCGATTCGAGCGATTGCGTCATCCCTTATCAGGAATTCACCTACGAGATTTGCTGGTCGAATGTGTCCAGCCAGACCGTATATGACGCCTTCATCATCGACCGGCTGCCGGCCGGCGTGGACTATCCGCAGGGCGGCTATACAGCCGAATTCGGCGATCCCAACGATCCCAATCAGCCGCTGTTCACATTGATACCGCCTGATCCCGGATATGATAAGGATACGCACACCTATGTATGGCCGTTGGGTAACATCAGCCCCAATACGAACGGTTGCGTGGATCTGGATGTCATGGTGAACGAAAAGGCCGTTCCCGGGGAAATCCTGCATAATGTGGCTGACCTATACGGCACGGTGTACGATCCGAACAGCCAGACCCTCGTGGAGAGGTTAATCGCCAGGGTTTCCCGTGATACACATGTGTGCTGCTATCTAGGGATTGTAGAGGAGCTATATGTGGACCCGTCGGCAATCGGCGGCAACAATACGGGGCTGAACTGGCAAAATGCTTTTCTGGACCTTCAGGATGCGCTGGATTATGCACGGGACTCGATATGCGCGCAAGTGCATTCCATTTATGTCGCCCAGGGGACCTACAGCCCCGGAAGCAGTACATCAGACAGTTTTGTGTTGCCGGAAGGCGTTTCCGTATATGGCGGTTTCCAGGCGGGCGGAAGCGAGTTCGGGCTGCGAAATCCCAAGCGGTATAAAACCACGCTAACGGGCAAAATCAACGATATACAGCGTAACAATACGGTCGTAACAATGGGCGATGAAACGTTGCTGGATGGATTTACAGTTACAGAAAGCAACCCAATTGGCTATGGCATCTTCGGTTTTGGTGTTGATTTTACAGTCAACAATTGCCATATTGAAAAAAATGAAGGGTATGGCCTCTATGCCGAAGACGGGAATATCTCACTCACTTGGTGCATCATTCGCAACAACAAGGCCGATGGCATTCGCCATATTGGGGAAGGGTTTACACTGACAGTAGAGAATTGCTGGGTGCGTCAGAGCGGACGATATGGTGTTGTTTGCGAAAACACAACTCCGACCATTTTGAACTCGATTATTTCAGAGAGCGACATGACTAACGAAGGCCGTGCGGGTGTTATGATGGTGAACCCAACCTATCAACCATATTTACAAAATGTTACGGTCGCGCATAATAAAACAAGGGGAATCTGGCGCGTCGGCGGAGCACTGCCTGAAATCTACAATTCGATTGTCTATCATAACGGCGGGCCTGCCCTCGCAGGGTTTTCCGCGGATCAGGCCGCCTGGTACAGTTGTATCGAGGACGCCAACAGCGTCAACAACAACATCAGTTCGGATCCGAAGTTTGCCTATTTCGACCCCAACAATGTCAGAATTATGCTGGACAGCCCATGTCACGACTCAGGCCTTACGCTTCAAGAAAATTACTCTCAGGTGGATATGGACAACAGGTCCCGCGTTTTGGGTTATGCCGTTGACCGGGGCGCGTATGAAATCGAGTGTGAGGATACATCAAACTATTTTGACCTGAACGCGGACGGACTGGTGAACTTCCATGAGTTCAGCGGCTTTTCAAAAGCATGGCGCGGGCACGATCCGAATGACCCTGTCTGGCTGGCTGATCCCAATCTGGCTGATCCGAATCTATCTGACGGCTGGTATGAATGGAAATATAAGTATAACTTCGATCCAACCGGAAACAGTAAGTATTCGATTGATTTGGCGGATCTGACAGTACTTCTGAATGCTCCTTGGCTGTGGAAAGCGTGCTGGCTTGATTTAGAAGAAGTGTTCATGCAGCAAATGATCTCCGGCGATGATGAAATGCTGAGGATGCGCGGCAAAGAAGAATGGCAAATGTTCTCGTCAATGGAGACCACCCCTGAACCGTCTGCCGTGGAGGGAAAATCCGTCCAGGAACAGATTGTTGATCTGGCCACCGCTATCGTGTTCCTGGAGCAAATCTGGATAGAAGACCCTGAGATCCAGAAGCAGATTGATCCTGATGTATGGCAGCAGTTCATGGAGGCGGTGTACGGCCATCTGCTGGAGTTAAAGAGTCAGTATGACCGGATTGAGTAGGCACTTGACTTGTGAACATAAAAAGTATATAATGTTATTGTTGGGTGCGGGGTGGTTTCCGCACCCAACAGCCCTAACAGAATGGAAAACAGCGATGAAAAGAATAGCCCTGTGTCTTTTGCTTATCTTTTGTTTGCCGACAGCATTTGCCGGTTATAGCGATGGTTTCCTTACCGCCGAAGATGGCTATCAATATTTTATCACTTGGCGTTCGAACCAAATCCCTCTCATTGTGGATGGGGGGGGAGCTCTTGAGATTTCAGTGCGAGACAACGGCCGCCTGATTGTACAATCAACTTCGACACCGCTGATTATGGGGCAAAGCGGTGTATATGATATTCTGCTATTCGACGGCCACCTTCTTTACTTGGATGGCGTAACCGAGTTGATTCGAATTGCCGGCAATAACGCCACCGCAGTTCTCAAAGGTGGAAGCATCAATCTGATTAACAGCATGCAGTTTACGGAAAAAACAAATTCTGCCCCGCATATCGACCTGTATTGTCAGCCAGGCTGGTCGTGGCTTGACGGCGACCCGATGAAGGGCATCCAAGGTAAGTGGATAAATGGCTCACCATTTGAAATAGAATTCAGCAACGATCCAACCTATGATCCTGTTTATACCAATATTAACGTCATCATTCCTGAACCGGCAACGATGTTGCTGCTCACTCTGGGCAGCCTGCTAATTCGTAAAAAGAAATAGACAATACCTCGAAGGCCCTTGCTTCCAACGAGCAGGGGCTTTTTTCATATGCTTAACTGGCACTTCAGAACCCGCCTTTGACTAAAAACAGATTTTAAACCCATTATTCAGTAACATTTTACCCTTCCATGTCTATCTGTGTAACCATTTTCACAGGTCCGGGCTTTTTCATTTGCACCTTTCCAACTTTCGTTCATAATCAGACCAGACAATTGAATCAGGCGTCGGGGCGCGACTGATCATCGCCGCCGAAACGAAAAAGGATAAGGCCGTGTGGGGCCACACCCCCTGCGGCCTTTTTGTTTTTGGCCGGCGCCTTCGAGCGGGATAGAGCAATGGGCATGCTCGCGAGGGTTTCAAATCCCTCGAGGTTGAAGGTTCAAGTCCTTCTCCCGCCAGTATGACTGAACCATTGGAAAACACGATTCAGGAAAACGCCTCCGGACCCAAACGGGCCAGTGGCGATAGCGGCTCTGTGGAGCAGCATTCCCTGGCCGACCAGATCGCCGCCGACAAATACCTGCAGTCCAAGCAGGCCGCGGCAACGAAGGGCTTGGGAATCAAGCTCCTGAAGATTTCTCCGGGAGGGACGATCTGATGTGGCCGTTTAAGCCCAAATCCAAGCCCGCCCGGATCTCGTTTCCGCCGGCGCTGCGTGCCAAGTACGATGCGGCGCAGACCACCCGCGAGAACCTTCGCCACTGGGCGATGGCCGATGGCTTGTCGGCCGATGCGGCTGCTTCCAGTGATGTCCGCAAAACCCTGCGCCAGCGGGCACGCTACGAGGTGTCCAATAATTCCTATGCCAAGGGAATCATCCTGACGCTGGCCAACGATTGCGTGGGCACCGGTCCCCGGCTTCAGGTCTTGACCGGCGATGATGCCCTCAATCGAAAAATCGAGGCGGCCTTCAGCCAGTGGGCCCACCGGATTGGCCTGCCTGCCAAACTTCGCACCATGCGGATGGCCAAATCGACCGATGGGGAGACCTTTGCCATCCTGGCGGGCAATGGGGTTATTGACGGCCCGGTCAAACTGGATGTCTACCTGGTGGAGGCCGACCGGGTCACCACGCCGCACCTGGAACGGATGGATGAAAACATCCTCGACGGCATCGAGCTGGATTCGTTCGGCAATCCGGTGCGGTACTATATCCTTCGCTGCCATCCGGGCGACCTGCGGGCCAGGCCGGATGATTATGATAGGTTCGGCGCTGAGGCGGTCATTCACTGGTTCCGGGCGGACCGGCCCGGCCAGCACCGAGGGGTTCCGGAGATCACACCCGCCCTGCCGCTGTTTGCCCAGTTGCGTCGTTATACCCTGGCGGTCCTGGGAGCCGCGGAAACCGCGGCCGATTTTGCGGCAGTCCTGTTTACGGATGCCCCGGCCAATGGCGAGGCGGCCTCCGTGGAACCGATGGATGTGGTCGAGCTGGAAAAACGCATGGCCACGGTCCTGCCGGACGGCTGGAAGCTGGGCCAGATCAAGGCCGAGCAGCCCGCCACGGCCTACGGGGAATTCAAACGCGAGATTCTCAATGAGATCGCCCGCTGCCTGAACCTGCCCTACAACATCGCGGCCTGCAATTCATCCGGCTACAACTATGCCTCCGGACGCCTGGACCACCAGACCTACTACAAATCCATCCGGGTTGAACAGGCGGATCTGGCTTCGGTGGTCCTCGACAAGATCCTGGCCGCCTGGATGGATGAGGCCATGCTCTCCACTGAATTTGCGGCTTTGCGGACGATTGGCTGCCTGCCGCACCAGTGGTTTTTTGATGGGACCGAGCATGTCGATCCGGCCAAGGAGGCCAACGCCCAGGCCATCCGGCTCCAGTCCAATACCACCACGCTGGCGGCCGAGTACGCCCGCCAAGGCAAAGACTGGGAGAGCGAACTGCGGCAGCGGGCCAAGGAGAAAAAACTCATGACCCAACTGGGACTTGTAGAAGAAACCACTCCCCTAACCGTAGAGGACGACGATGAAGACTGATTATCCGCAAACCATGCATTTTGAATGCCCCCTGACTATCGAAGCGGCCGGTGATGAGAAACAAGTTCCGCAGTTTTCGATGGTGGCCTATACCGGCGGGCCGATGAAGATCGCCGGGTTTACCCATCCGGTCGTCGTGGACCTGGAGGGACTGGCTATTGAGCGGCAGAACATCCCTATTCGCCTGGATCACCATCCCAAACAAGGGGTGGGACATACCCATCGGGTCGCGGTGGAAAACGGTCAGGTCATCGCCGAGGGGTTTATATCCCGCGATACGAGCTGGGCACGGGATGTGGCCAAAAGCGGATCGAGGGGCTTTCCCTGGCAAGCCAGTATCGGGGCGGACATCTTAGAGGCGGAGTTTGTCCCCAATGGACAATCTATTCAGGTCAACGGCAGGACTCTGCAAGGTCCTTTGTATGTCATCCGCAAATCGATCTTGAAGGAGATCAGTTTCGTGGACAGCGGCGCAGATACCAACACGACCGCTCAGGTAGCGGCACAATCGAAAGAGGAAAATCCAATGAAAAAAGAATCGAAAGAAAAACAAACAGACCTCCAGACAGAGGTCACCCCTCAGCCGGCCCCGGAAAAAATCGAAGCGACGGCCACCGCAGTAGCCGATCCCGATCCGGTCCTGGAGATCCGAAAACAGGTAGCCGGCGAGACCAAGCGCATCCAGGCCATCCGGACGGTTTGCAATGGCAAGTTCCCGGACATCGAGGCCAAGGCCATCGAAGAAGGCTGGGACGTCACCCGCTGCGAGCTGGAGGTCCTGCGATGCTCCCGGCCCAAGGCCCCGGCCGTGCATGTCCAAAAGCCTGTTCATCCCCCGCAGATCTTCGAGGCGGTGGCCATGATGGCCGCTGGGATCGGTACGACCCGACTGGAGGCGATGTATGATACGCCCACCTTAGAGGCGGCCGACAAACTCCGCGGCATCGGTATCCAGGAATTCTGCGAACAGGTCGTCGGCCTTCAGCTGCCCCGCTTTCGCCGGGATGCCTCGGGGTGGCTGCAGGCGGCCTTCAGTACGACCTCCCTGCCCGGAATCCTGTCTAATGTGGCCAACAAGATGCTGCTGGAAGGGTATAACTACATCGAGGATGCCTGGCGTCGGATCTGCAAGATCGCCAGCGTCAACGATTTCAAGGAGCATACCCGGTATCGCATGACCGGCAGCTTCCAGTTCCAGCAGGTCGGCCCCGATGGCGAGCTCAAGCACGGCAAACTGGAAGAGATGCAGTACGGCCAGAAGGCCGATACACACGGGATCATGTTTGCCCTGACCCGGCAGATGATCATCAACGATGACCTGGGTGCCTTTGCCGACATCCCCCGTTCCATCGGCATGGGAGCGGCCGAGGCGATTGCCGATGCGGTCTGGGGACTGCTGCTGTCTAATCCCAACAGCTTCTTTTCAACGGCCCACAAGAACTACCTGGAGGGGGCCGATATGGCCCTGAGTGTCGATGGTCTGACGGCCGCCGAGATCCTCTTTGGCGAGCAGACCAAGCCCAACGGCCGTCCCTTAGGGATCGGTCCGACAATCCTGCTGGTGCCCATCGCCCTGAAGGTCATTGCCGAGCAGTTGATGAAGTCGGTCAACCTCAACGAGACGACCACGGCCAATAAGGCCAAACCGCAGGCCAATCCGCATGTGGGCAAGTTCGAGGTGGTCTCCAGTTCGTATCTGAGCAACACCTCGTTTCCCGGCTCCAGCAGCAAGGCGTGGTATCTGTTTGCCGATCCCAACCGGCTGCCGGCCATCGAAGTGGCGTTCCTGAATGGCGTGGACCGCCCCACCGTCGAGAAAACCGATGCCGACTTCAACACGCTGGGGATTCAGTTCCGGGGCTATATCGACTTCGGCGTGCGGGAGCAGGACTTCCGCGGGGCGGCTAAATTCAAAGGGGAAGCCTAAACATAAACCTTAGCACAGGAGAATTCTTATGGGTGCTCACTTTGTTCAAGACGGAAAATCAATCGATTACACGCCGGCAGCGGCTGTAACGGCCGGGGATGTGGTGGTTCAGGGTGACCTGATTGGTATTGCTAAGCTGGACATTGCCGCCCATCAGCTGGGGGCGCTGGCCATCGAGGGGGTCTTTGACTTCCCGAAGGCCACCGGTGCCGGCTCGGGGATTGCCGCCGGTGCGGTTTGCTACTGGGATGTCGCGGACGGCCAGGCCAAGACGGATGCAGAGGCCGGAGCCAACAAGAAACTCGGCAAATGCATCCGGACGGCTGGCGATGAGGATACCACCGTGCGGATCAAGCTGGATCAGTGACGGATGGCCGATCTGCTTCAAAAAGGTCTTCAGTTCATGGAAAATCAGCGCCGCCGGCACCTGGCCCAGGAAGTGACCTACCAGCGCGGAGCTGAATCGGTGCCGGTTTTGGCGACCTTCGGCAAGACCACTTACGAAGTGGAAGAGGCCGAAGGTGTTACGGTCGGCGCTGAGGTTGTTGACTTCTTGATCGCCGCTGCCGACCTGGTGATCCAGGACCAGCCCATCCGGCCTCAGTATGGGGACCAGATCATCGTAGCCGGTCAGGGAACCTATGAAGTCCTGGATCTGCCGGGCGCTGGATGTTACCGCTATAGCGATCCGTACCAGATGACTTTTCGGATACACACAAAACTTATTTCATAAGAGAAGACTGATGAACGGAAAAAACGAAAACGCATGGCAGAAACTGATCTTAACCGTCCTGGGGCTAGCGACCACGATCCTGCTGGTTGCGTTTGGTTCTCTGGAAACCCGCAAGGTCGATAAGAGCGCTTTTGAGGTCCATATGGAGAACGAAAGGGAACAGTTCCGGCGAATCGAGTCGTCTCAGTCCAGGATTGAAGACAAGATCGACCAGCTCCTTCTCAGTCAGCAGGTCGGTAAAAAGCCGGCTCCGTAAAGGAAAACGATGTCCATCGTAAATCCCAAACAAATGGCCGATGCAGTAGCCAGCATGCTCAATGGGGGCAGTTTCTCGAACCCATTTGAGTCCCATGTTTCGCTCAAACCCCTGTTGGATCTGACCGAGCTGGGGGTTCTGAAGGTCACCGTCGTCCCGGTCTCGCTGGGTCTGGAGAAAATCGCCCGCGGGATCCGCAGCGGCCGGTATGAAATCGACATCGCCGTCCAGCAGAAACTGCCTGCCGAGGAAATGGATGCGCTCATCGAGTCCCTGATGGATCTGGTCCTGGAGATCGCCATTTTTCTGGACAGCCGTCCCATCGAATACGACCCCGGCAAACACACGGCTGCGGTCAAGACGGAGATCAAGCCCATCTATTCGATGGAACACCTGGCTGAATACAAAGTCTTCACCAGCGTAGTCACCGCAACCTACAACCTCACGTAAGGAGAATCAAATGCGAAAGATCTGGATCATCCTTTTTGGCCTGCTTCTCAAGGAAATTTGCTGCGGATGGATATACGAGGTGGTGTTATGAATAACCTAATTGCGCGGATTATTTCGGTTACCTCCCAGTACCAGCCGCTGGTTCCTGAGCGCCTGGTGGCGACCATCACGCTGTCCGCCCCGCCGACCAACGCCAGTCCGGTCTATATTCAGGGGGACAGCGGCCAGGATGTGCCGCTGGTCCCCGGAGAATGGCACCTCTTCCAGCGAGTGAACCTGGCCGAGATCCGCATCAAGGGAACGGCCGGTGATACCG
>DAOSUR010000024.1 GCA_035378985.1 Anaerohalosphaeraceae bacterium | reverse complement strand
AAAAAAGGCGAACAGCACAATGCACAGAAACCCAAAAATCTCCGCCCTCAGCCGGTCCCGCGGCGGCAGCTTCTGCACAAAATAATCAATCCCCAGATGCGCCCCCCGTCCGGTCGCTACCGCCGCCCCCAGCAGCGCCGCCCAAATCAGCAGAAAAATCGCCAGCTCCTCCGTCCATTTGCTCGGCGCCCGAAGCACATACCGGCTGAACACCTGCCAGAGCACATCAACCACCAGCACCCCCATAACTATCATCACCAGAATTTCCAGAAACCAGTCGAGGATTTTTTTCATCCATGCGGCCATCAGCGAATCTCCTGAATCTTTTCAATCAGTTCGCCCAGCTCCGTGCCTTTATACCGCTCCCACATCGGCCTAACGGCCTGCTGAAAGAGGGTCTTGTCCGGCTCAATGACGGTCACGCCGGCCGCCTTAACAGCCTCCAGCGAGGCCCGTTCCGCCTCCGCCCAGAGTTTTCGGTTAAACACAACCGACTCATCCGCCGCTTCCTGCAGAATCTGCTGCTGCTGGGGTGTCAGACTGTCCCAAACCCGCGTGCTGATGACCAGAATATCCGGCACACGGACATGTTCGTCCAGCGTATAATACCGGCAGACTTCAAAATGCCGCGAAGTCTCAAACGAAGGCGGGTTGTTCTCCGCCGCATCCACCACGCCCTGGTCCAGCGCCGTGTACAGTTCGCCCCAGGCAATCGGCGTCGGAGAGCCCCCCATCGTCTCAATCATCTGCATCGACATAATGCTCTGCATCACCCGCACCTTCAGCCCTTTGAGGTCTTCGGGAATGCGAATGGGCTTTTTGGCATAAAAGCTTCGGGCCCCGGCATCATAATAACAAAGTCCCTTGAGCCCTTTCTCAATACCGGCATTCAGCAGCTCTTTTCCGATGGGGCCTTCCGCCACCTTCCAGAAATGCTCTGAATCGCGGAACAGATAGGGAATTCCGAAGATTTTTATCTTCGGCACAAACCCCTCCATCGGCGCCGTTGAAGTCTTGGTCATCGACATATACCCAATCTGCAGGGCCTCAATCTGCTCCTTTTCCGAGCCCAGCTGCTCATTGGGGAAAATCTGCACAATCAGCCGGCCGCCGGATTTCTCCTCCACCAGTTTGGCCATATACTCCATTGTAATATGAACCGGATGACGGGGACTGAGACTGTGAGCCAGCCGAAGAACTCGAACCTCCTGCTCCCCGCGCAGCACGGATACGGCGTACCCAATCCCCAGCAAAACCAGCAGCAGACCGATAAAATTCAGAAGCCCTTTTCGCATAGGCCCTCACGAATCACAACGCTTACATTCCATATCAAAATAACGGCATGCATTCCGAAAACAAATATCCTCCACAATCCGGCCCAGCCACTCAAAGTCCGGCGGCAGAAGTCCCTTTTCCACATCCAAACCGAGAATATTGCACAGGATTCTACGAAAATATTCGTGTCGTGGAAAGGATAAAAAACTCCTCGAATCCGTCAGCATCCCCACGAACCGGCTCAAAAGCCCCATATTCGAGAGGGCCTCTATCTGTTTTTCAATCCCGTCTTTTTGGTCCAGGAACCACCACGCCGAACCGTATTGGAGTTTTCCCGGACAGGACCCTTCCTGGAAATTGCCGATCATCGTGGCCATCAGTTCATTGTCCCGCGGATTCAGATTGTACAGAATCGTCTTGGGCAGCAGGTCTTCGCGGTTCAGACGGTCCAGAAAGGCCGCCAGCGGACGGGCGATTTCAAAATCCCCGATGGAATCACAGCCGGTATCCGCTCCCAGCCGCTTCATAATCTTGCTGTTGGTGTTGCGCAAAGCCCCCAGATGCAGCTGAAGCACCCAGCCGGCCTTCGCATCCATCACCGCCATATCATACAGAAGGGCCGATTTGTACTGAAGCAGCTCTTTGTCGTTCAGCGTCTGCCCGGCCCGCAGTTTCGAAAAGGCCGTTTCGACCTCCCGCAGCGTGTACGGCGCCGCATACACCGTCTCCAGCCCGTAATCCGACAGCCGGCACCCGTTGGCGTGGAATTCATCGTGACGCTTCTGCAGCGCCTCCAGCAGATTGGAATACGTCCGAATCTCTATGCCGGAAACCTTTTGCAACCCGTCCAGCCACTGATTGAGAAAGACGGGATTTTCGGCCGTCAGCGCCTTATCCGGCCGCCAGGCCGTATGCACAAAAATCTCAAAACCGTCCCGCCGGATTCGCTGATGCCATTCGAGAGAATCCAGCGGGTCCTCCGTTGTGCAGAGCACCTGAACGTTCATCTTCCGCAGCAGGTTGCGGATGCTGAATTCCGGCGTCCTGAGCAGGTCACTGCACGCCTCATAAATCCGCTCGGCCGTCTCCGGCCCCAGCAGCCGGTCAATCCCGAAATACCGCTTCAGCTCCAGATGCGTCCAGTGATACAGGGGATTGCGGAGGGTATACGGCACGGTGGCCGCCCAGGCGGAAAACTTCTCCCAATCCGATGCCGAACCGGTAACCCGCTCTTCCGGAATGCCGTTGGTCCGCATCGCCCGCCATTTGTAATGGTCTCCTTTGAGCCAGGCCTGCGTGAGATTCTCAAAGCAGGGATCCTCTGCAATCAGCCGCACCGGCAGATGACAATGGTAATCATAAATCGGCATCTTTTCGGCGTATTCGTGATACAGCCGCGACGCCGCCTTTGTTTCCAGCAGAAAATCCTCGTGAATAAACGGTCGCATCGCCGCTTCCTTTCCCAGTTCTACTCTTCCTCTAACAAATCTCTGCCCTTCCCGGCCAAGTCATTTCACCAAAGGCCTCTTGCCGGGCCCGGCTTAGTCGCTTCAGCGCCAGCCGTTTGCCGGCAATTGCTTGTTGCCAGCTCTTTGCTGCCGGCCGTTTGCTGTCATTCCCGCAAAGGCGGGAATCCAGACCCTTCACCACAGCCGAAAGTTTCTACACAACATAGGTCGAAGCGGAGGTTTCGCCGCCCCGTCCCGTCCAGTTCGTATGGAAATACTGCCCGCGCGGCCGGTCCACCCGCTCGTACGTATGCGCACCGAAGTAATCCCGCTGGGCCTGCAGCAGATTCGCCGGCAGACGCTCACAGCGGTACCCGTCAAAGAAAGCCAGCGCCGTACTGAGAGCGGGCACCGGAATCCCCATCTGGACCGCCATCGTAATCACCCGACGCCAGCTCGGCTGCGCCTTCTGAACCGCATCTGCAAAGAACAGGTCCAGCAGCAGATTCGATAGATTCGGATTGCGGTCGAAGGCCTCCTTAATCTTGCCCAAAAAGACCGACCGGATGATGCAGCCGCCCCGCCACATCAGAGCTATCCCGCCGTAGTTGAGATTCCACTTGTATTCCGCCGCCGCCGCCCGCATCAGCTGGTACCCCTGGGCATAACTGACAATCTTGGAGGCGTACAGGGCCTTGCGCAAATCGTCAATCATCTGTTTCTTGTCGCCCGTAAAGGCCGCCTGGGGCCCTTTGAGCACCCTGGAAGCAGCCAGCCGCTCCTCCTTCAGGGCCGACAGACACCGCGCAAAGACCGCCTCGCCGATCAGCGTCAGCGGCTGGCCGGTATCCAGCGCCGCAATCACCGTCCATTTGCCCGTGCCCTTCTGGCCCGCTGCATCCAGAATCAAATCCAGCACATACTTGCCCTCTTCGTCCTTGTACGCCAGGATGTCCCGGGTAATCTCAATCAGATACGAATTCAGCTCCCCCTCGTACCATTCGGCGAAGACCTTATGCATCTCTTCGTTGCTCATCCCCAGGCCGTCCTTCATCAGATGATACGTCTCGCAAATCATCTGCATATCACCGTACTCGATACCGTTGTGCACCATCTTGACAAAATGACCGGCTCCGTTTTCGCCGACCCAGTCGCAGCACGGCTCGCCCTTGTCCGTTTTGGCGGCAATCTTCTGGAAAATCGGCTTGACATGCGGCCAGGCCGCCGGCGAACCGCCCGGCATAATCGACGGTCCCCGCAGCGCCCCTTCCTCGCCGCCGGATACCCCTGTGCCGATGTACAGCTTGCCTTTGCTTTCGACATACTGCGTCCGCCGAATCGTATCCGGGAAATGGCTGTTGCCTCCGTCAATCAGGATATCCCCATCCTCCAGATGCGGCAGGAGCTGTTCAATCAATTCATCCACCGGCTTGCCCGCCTTAACCATCATCATAATCTTGCGGGGTTTCTTTAAGACCTTCACCAGCTCCTGAACCGAATGGCAGCCGATGATATTCTTGCCTTTTGCCCGGCCGGCCAGAAAGGCATCCACTTTTTCCACTGTCCGGTTGTAGCAGGCCACTGTAAAGCCCTTGCTTTCCATATTCAGAATCAGATTTTCCCCCATCACCGCCAGTCCGATTAAGCCGATATCCGCCTGTGCCATATGTTCATCTCCCTTTTTTTAAGGTTTCTCTTTTACTGAAATCGTTCCCGATACGCCCAAAGCCCCAGCCCCGGATTGGAAATGAAAAACACCTCTTCGCCGTCAATGCTGTGAAATCCGTCCTTCCGCTCAGCGGGCTTGTACTTTGCCGTCATCTCGTTCAAATCCCCCCACGCAAACCCTACGGATTCGATTTCCCGGCGGCTCAGCTTGCCCGGGCAGTACCGCACCAGAAACCGCCCCTCCGACGAGCCGTGTATCAGATGGGCCGCTGCGCTCAGATTGGCCTGCAAATCCTCATTTTCCGCCGTCAGGGCCAGCACCCGCTCCGTCCCCACATACCCATACTTTCGAATCAGCCGGTCAATCTGTGCATCCTCCCCGAATTCCACAAGCCCCGGCGCCAGAACAATCAGCTCCCCGCCGTCCGCCATCGCCATCCGCGTGCGGTAAATGCTCTTGTTGCCCAGCCAGGTGCTTTTGTATTCCTCCGGGTCCAGATAGACAACCGCTTTCTTCAGCGGCCGCTCGAGCATCGTAAAATTCACCTGCAGGGCCAGACGGGCCGCCTGCAGGAAGCACTCCGTATCATCCCCGATAAACAGCCCTCGCACTTTCGGCCTGCCGCCCCCGCCGTCCACTACTGTCAGCACATATACAATCGGCAGGTCTTTGAGAAAATGCTCCGAAGCATAATTCAAAACCCGACGAACCGGCGTATCCGCACGGCCCATCATCCGCTCCATTCCATAAACCGCACCGAGAAAATGACTTTTGTTGATGCCCTCCGACCCGCCGGTGCCTACCAGAATATTCTTATTGTAATTGGCCATCCCCGTCACTTCGTGAGGCACCACCTGGCCGATTGAAAGAATCAGGTCGTATCCGCCTTCCGCCAGCAGACGGTCCACCTGGGCCGGCCAGTCGTAATCGACCTTTCCTTCGCTCACCTGACGAACAAAATCCCCCGGCACCGTTCCCATTGTCACGATCCCGTTTCGCCAGTCGTGAACCCGGAACATCGACGGCGGCATCCCCGGATACATTCTGCGGATTTCCTCCGGCGTCATCGGACGGTGTGTCCCGATAGCCGGCAGCACATCCGTTAAGGCCGCCCCGTAATAGTCCCAGGCCATCCTGGTCAGCAGACCTGCCTGTGAATGAAGCCGGGTAATATCCGGCGGCACTGCCAGCACCTTTCGTCGGGGGCCCAGCTGCTTCAGCACCGCCAGAAGCCCTTCCCGCATCTGTTCAGGCATCAGTTCTTCCTGCGGATTGCCGCGTGCATAATAAAGCATATCGTTCCACCCAACAACTAAACACCGCTGAATGCATTAAAGCCGCCGTCAATCGGCACCACCACACCGGTTACAAAGCGGGAGGCGTCGCTGATGAGCCAGCGGACCGTCCCGCACAGCTCCTCCGGGCTGCCGAACCGTCCCATCGGCGTATGAGCAATAATCGTCTGTCCCCGCGGCGTCAGGGCCCCGGTCTTCTCATCCGTCAGCAAAAATCGGTTCTGCTGCGTCAGGAAAAAGCCCGGCGCAATCGCATTCACGCGAATCTGGGGTGAATAATTCTGACACATATGCACCGCCAGCCATTCCGTAAAATTGCTCACTGCCGCCTTGGCCGCCGAATAACCGACCACTTTCGTAAGAGGGCTGAATGCGCTCATACTCGAAATATTCAGAATGACCCCTCTCTTTTCCTGAGCAAAATACCGCCCAAAAATCTGAGAAGGCAGAAATGTCCCCATAAAATTCAATTCGAAAACCGAGCGAAGCGCCTCCTCCGGCAGGTCAAAAAACGGCATTTGCTCCGACGTGGTCGCTTCCTTTTTATTCCCGCCGGCGCCGTTAATCAGCACATCCACACGCCCCATCGTCTCCCTGGCACAGGAAAACGCCTCCTGAATCTCTTTTTTGTCCAGAACATTGATGCGAAGCGGCATCGCAAAATGCCCCTGCGATTCAATCTTCTGGGCCAACTCCTTCGCTCGCATCTCATCATAGTCCGCAATGCAGACCTTTGCCCCGGCCGCCGCCAAATCCTCCGCAATCGCCCCGCACAAAATCCCCGCCCCGCCGGTAATCACCACACATTTATCTTTCACATTAAACCAATCCGCCATCGGCTGGACTCCTTAAACTTAATAAGGGCACAGAAAAAGAAAATTTTATCCTCAATATTTGAGATTATTTTACGATACGGCAGACAAAGTTTGCAAGTTTTTTATTATTATTCTTTTATCTTATTATTATAAAATAAGTTAGAGTTCATGCAAAGAAAAGATATGTTAATCTTGAAAAAACTCAAGAATTGAGATATTATAAATATCCTATGGAAAAAACAGCCATTAATTCCAAGGCGGCCGGACGCCGAAACGAGAAAGTGGTACTCTCCCTTCTGGCCAGGCACGGTCCCCTGTCCCAAAGTCAAATCTGCCAAATGACTCATTTGGGAAGCTCGACCGTCAGCACCATCGTCAGCCGACTTCGAGAAAAAGAGTGGATTCATGAAACCCCCTTTCCCAGCGGAAAACGCGGCGCCAAACCCGTCCTTATCCGCATCAATCCTCAGGGAGGACATTTAATCGCCGCCGAAATCAATCCGCACACCATTCGGCTCGGGCTGTTTGATTTTCATTGTCAGCTGACCGAACAAATCGCCATTGCTCTCGGTACAGACCATTCTGTAGAGAATGTTCTGCGTCTGCTTGAAATCAATATCCGAGGGCTGGTCAGCAAAGCCGGCATTCGTCCCGACAGAATCCTCGGCATCGCCGTCACTCTCAGCGGCTCCATCACCCCCGCCGGCGTCGTCGAACTGTCCAGCCCCCTCGGCTGGAAAACGGTCCCTCTTCAACGGCTCCTCCAAAGCCGCTTTGACTGGCCGGTGGAAATCTACTCCACCAAAGTTCGGCTTCTGGCGGAAATCCGCCTTCAGCCCTCTCTCCAATCCAAAAACATTATCTATTTCAATATCGCCGACGGCGTCGGTTCCACCCTCTTAATAGACGGAAAACTCGTTTACGGAGCCACCCGCCGAAGCGGAGAAATCGGACACATCACAGTCATGCCCGATGGTCCTTTGTGCGGCTGCGGGCACAGGGGCTGCCTGGAGGCCCTGATTTCCGGACCTGCCGTCCTTCGAAAATTGCGGCAGGAACTCGCCGAAGGGTGCTCCTCTCTTCTGCAGCAGCGGCTCCCCGCTGTCCGCTCTCCGGAACAGGCCGTTGAAGAGCTGGCCTGGGCCGCCAACCAACAAGACCCTTATGCCCTGTCGGTCCGTGACTTTATCGCCGACCACCTCTGCTATGCCGCTGCCGCTGCCGTCAATCTATTCGATCCGGATGTGCTGATTCTCGCCGGCTATGTCAGCCAGCCCTTCCTCCCCTATTTTACAAAACGCCTTCAGGACTGGTTCGTCGAACATGTCTATGACTTTGCCTCCAGAACCATCGAAATCATCCCCGCCCGAGCCGGCAAAGAAGCACTCATTCAGGGTGCTGCCGCCGCCCTCTTTCAAAATGCACTTTCCCCTGTCTGAGCTCCTCGCAAGAAATCCCCGCAGAATTTCTTGCTTCCGGCAAGAAGGCACTGTAAGATGTCAGTCAATTCAATAGAAAAGTTCAACCGTCAAAGGAAAGGGATTGCCTATGAAAAAAACACTCGCGCTTATCGGATTGGCGGCCTTTACGCTGCTCGGATGCAAACCAAACCCGAAACTTGTAACCTGCCAGAACGAAAAACAGGCACTCCAGCAGGAGCTGACTGACGCCCAAAAAACCATTGAGCAGCAAAACGAAAAAATCGCTTCGCTCCAGAAAAAATACGAAGAAGTCAACCAAAAGGCCCTCGAAATTACTCGGACCTTGATGGAAAAATCCACCCAGTTCAAAAATGAATCTACCCAAAAAGACAAACAAATTCAGGAACTTCAGAAACAGCTTGCCGAACTCCAGAAAAAACTGTCAGAAACCCCTGCTGCAGCACCAACACCGGCACCTGCGACATCGGCACCTGCACCCGCGGCTTCGGCCAACCCCTAAGATTCAAATCTCTCCATAATTAGGAAGGAAAAAAGCCGGCTCATCTTGTTATGAGCCGGCTTTCTTTTTTTTCACACAATCCCCGCTCTTTGCATTGTTATCAGACCCGCTTGAACCAGTCCGTCTTTTTCCCGGCTGAAAAAACTCGTTTTTCAGTATTCCCAACCCGCTTAAATCCCTCTTCGAGCCCATCCGCATCCGGATTTGTTCTTTTTGCACAACTCACGATTAAGCCCCCGCTTTCTTTATCCGAATTGAATGCCAAAGGTCTAAAAACTGTGTGTAAAAACCATAGACCGATAACTACAGCCAGTTAGGAGTCAAACTATGACAACGGCCGTACAGGAAACAACCGCAAGAAAAAACAGTGCCCAGGAGGGCAAGTACCTGACCTTTGCTCTGGGGAAAGAAGAGTACGGGCTGGAAATTCTGAAAGTTCGGGAAATCATCGGGTATATGAACATCACCGCCGTTCCCCGCACACCCGAATTCGTCAAAGGCGTCATCAACCTGCGCGGACAGGTCATTCCGGTCATTGACCTGCGTCTGCGGTTCGGGATGGAAGCCGCCGAAGTCACCGACCAGACCTGCATCATTGTGGCGGAAATCAACCAGAACGGCAAAACTTTCAACGCCGGCCTGATTGTGGACCGCGTCCAGGAAGTGCTTGATATCGCCGCCGAAGATATTGAAGAGTCCTCGCACCTGGGCTCAGCCGTCCAGACCGATTTTATTCTCGGCATCGGTAAAGTCGGCTCGTCCATCAAGATTCTGCTGGACATCGATCAGGTCCTCGGCGGAGTCCATCTGAATGAAGCAGCAGCGGCAGCCGCGGCGGATTAACAGACTCAACATTAAGTAAGAAAAAGGAAAGAGGAGTTCAGACAGCATTGCAGTCCAGCTCCGGAGATTTCAAAAGGAGATGAGTATGCTGAACAAAATGGCTTTAAAATCAAAATTACTGACTTACGGTCTGGCTTTGACACTTGCACCTCTGCTGGTGATTCTGGCAATGGTCACCGTTCAAAATCGACAAATGACAAACGCGGCCGATGAGGAAAGCACAAAAATGGCCTATACCGACCTCGACCATATCGCCCAGCACATTTACAACATGCTCGAGGTCGAACAGCGTTCTATCCAGGAAAACATCAACCAATCCCTGCAGGTTGCTCGGGATATTTTCAGTCAAACCGGAGATGTTCGCCTGGATGAATCGTCCGTCACCTGGCAGGCCGTTAACCAGTTCAGCCAGAGCAGCCAGACCGTGACCCTGCCCAAAATGATGGTCGGTGACACCTGGCTGGGTCAGAATACCAGCCGGCAGATTCCCTCTCCAATCGTGGATAAGGTCAAAGACCTTATGGGCGTTACCTGCACAATCTTCCAGCGGATGAATGAGCAGGGAGATATGCTGCGGGTCTGCACCAATGTCGAGAAGAAAGACGGCACCCGTGCTATCGGCACTTTCATCCCCAAAACTCAGCCGGACGGAACCCCCAATCCGGTCGTCTCCGCAATTCTTCAGGGGCAGCGGTACGAAGGCAGAGCTTTTGTAGTAGACAAATGGTACATCACCGCCTATGAACCGATTTTCGATGCCCAGAAAAAGGTAATTGGGGCCCTGTATGTCGGGATTCCGCAGGAACGCTGTACGAATATCCGTCAGGCCATTCTGAAAACCGTTGTCGGCAAGACCGGCTACGTCTTCGTGCTTGACTCCAAGGGCAACTACGTAATCTCCAAAGACGGCAAGAGAGACGGAGAGTGCATCTGGGAAGCCAAGGACGCCAACGGCGTTTACTTCATCCAGGAAATCTGCAAAAAAGCCCTCGCCTCCAAACCTGGTGAAATCACTGAACAGAAATACCCGTGGCAGAATCAGGGCGAATCCGTCCCGAGGGAAAAAATCGCCCGGGTCGTGTATTTCCAGCCATGGGATTGGGTCATCGGCGTCAGTTCTTATCTGGATGAGTTTTATGAATCCAGCGCCCGTCTCCGTTCAATCGGCCGTGCTTCCATGATTCAAATCAGCATTCTGGCAGCCGCCGCTTCGCTGGTGTCTCTGGTTATCTGGTTCTTTGTTTCGCATAAACTCACCAATCGGCTCACGGCCGTTGCAGAGCAGATTCTCACCGGAGCTGAGCAGGTTTCCGACGCCTCCGGCCAGGTAGCTTCCGCTTCCCAGACCCTCGCGCAGGGGACAACCGAACAGGCCGCCGGTCTTGAGGAAACGTCTTCCTCGCTCGAAGAGATGGCCGCAATGACCAAGCAGAACGCCGACAACGCCGCCCAGGCCGCCACTCTGGCCTCCGGTGCACAGCAGGCCGCCGACAACGGCGCCAAGGCCATGCAGAAAATGCTGCATGCCATCGAGGAAATCCAGAAGAGTTCTGATGAAACAGCTAAGATTATTAAGGTCATCGACGAAATCGCCTTCCAGACCAACCTGCTGGCTCTGAATGCGGCCGTAGAAGCCGCACGGGCCGGCGAAGCCGGAAAGGGCTTTGCCGTCGTTGCCGAAGAGGTGCGGAATCTGGCGATTCGTTCATCCGAAGCGGCGGAAAAAACCACCGAACTGATTGAACAGTCCGTTAAAAATGCCAAAAACGGCGTTCAAATCTCCAACGAAGTCAAAACCGCACTTGACCAAATCGTCAGCGGCATCGGGAAGACATCCGCTCTGGTCAATGAAATTGCCGCCGCCTGCAAAGAACAGGCTCAGGGCATCGAACAAATTAACTCGGCGGTTTCCCAGATGGACAAAGTCACCCAGCAGAATGCCGCCGGAGCCGAAGAGTCTGCCAGTGCCGCCGAGGAACTGGCTTCTCAGGCCGAATCGATGAAGCACACAGTAGCCCAGCTCCAGACCCTCATCCACGGCGGACATTCTTCTTCATTCAAAACACAAAAAACAAGCAAAAAAGCGGCCGCTGAACAGCCGACCTTGTCCAATCAGATTTTTCACCAGATTGCCGAGGGCTCTCCCAACCCCTCGCAAAAGCAGCCGCAGCGGAAAACCGGGGCCAAAGTAATCCCCCTCGACGATCAGGAGTTTGAGGCCTCAAATGAACAATAAATAAGGAGTCTATCCATGCCAAAGTCGTTAATGATTGTTGATGATTCAGCCACAATGCGGAAAATCATCATGCGAACCGTCCGAATGTCCGGTCTCGAATTTGACCGGACGGAGGAAGCCGGCAACGGCGCCGAGGCCATCGAAAAACTGAAGGCCTCGCCGGTGGACATCGTCCTGTGCGACATCAACATGCCGGAAATGCCCGGTACGGAAATGGTCAAACAGGCCCGACAGCTGCCGAACTGCCAGAACACCAAGATTATTATGGTCTCCACCGAAAGCTCTCAGGAATTGATCAACAGTGTCCTGGCCAGCGGCGCCAACGGCTACATTACCAAACCTTTTACACCTGAAAAATTTCAGGAACAACTGGCTCCGTTTATGAGTTAACCGCAGGGCATAAAGCAAGCAGAAAGGACCCTTCCATGATCGAACAGAAAACGTATCACGAAACCGTTCTGGATGCCGCCAAAGAAGTCTTTGAAACGATGATTTTTATGGAAATTGAGCCCGCCGCCTCCGCCGAACAGACCGACCATTCTCTGCTGGGCTCTATCACCTTTCGAGGAAATCTCGAAGGATGTCTGGGGATTTCACTGTCCTGGCCCTGCGCTCAGGCCATCGCACGGAACATGCTGGCCCTTGATCCCGATGCAGAAATCTCTGAACGAGAAGTCTGCGATGCCGTTGGGGAGGTCGCCAACATGGTTATGGGAAGCATCAAAAGCCGCATTCAGGATATATACCCTGACATCGCTGTGTCTATTCCCACAGTCGTGACAGGAAAAGAGTTGAACAGTTCCCTGCCGGACAGAACGGAAAAAGTTTCCGTATCCGTCTGCCTGAACGAAGAATACTACGCAGACTTTACGCTTTTTTACCGCAAAACAGAATAAGAAAATCGAAATAAGGAACGTGCAGCTATGGAGCAGCAAACCGCCCAAACCATTCCTCTCGAAACGCTCGTGCCGCAGGTCAGCACCGTCTCCATGCAGACTTTTTGCGAAGACATGGACGGGATGCTCGGCATCTCCATCGGCTGCGCACTCTGTCAGGCGGTACCGGGCACGGTCGATAAACTCAAAGTATTCTTCCCAAAGTTCGCCGCCGTGTATTCCGTCCGAGCCGAAGGTTCCCTGAGCGGACGATTTGACCTGCTCCTCGACAAAAACGCCCTTTTTCTGCTGTCTGGAACGATTGTGATGCTTCCGGCAGACAAGATTAAGGAGCAATGCAAACAGGGCACGCTGGAACAGGCCCTTAAACTCTCCGATACCGTTAAAGAAATCGGGAATCTTATCGTCGGCGCCTGGGATCGAATGTTCCGAGAACAGCTGCCCGGCCATAAACACCTGCTTCAGACAAACACCCAAATTCTCAATCCGTGGGACAAACCCTCCGAGGTATTCGGATTCAAGGAAGACACAACTTGTCTGCTGATTGTCTGGGAAATGACCGTCGGGGATTATCCGCCCTTCCACGGAGCCGCGGTCTTTCCGGCCGCTCTCTTCGAGCCGCCAAAAGAAGAACCGGCTCCGGAGGAAGCCCTCGCACAGACTCCGTCGGAATCTGCTTCTACTCCCGAAACCGCACCCGCGCAGCCCGAGCCGGCTGCAAGCCAACCGCCGCAAACTTCCGAACCCGCCGCAGCCGCGTCGGCCACTCCGGAAAATCTCCAAACCTCCGAATCGCATCCGGTCTGGAATGCTATTCAGCAGCTTGTTCAATTCAATCCGAACGGCGATGTTCCCTCCGCTCCGCTGGACGCAGCCGTTCTGAACTGTCCGGCTCGTATCTTTATGAACCCAAAACCTCTCTGGCTTTCTCCCAATGACTCAGTGGAAACCGCTCTCCAGCGGATGCAGCAGAGCAATGCACGCTATGCTTTGGTGGAGGAAAAAGACCAGTTGGCCGGCATTCTCTCCCGGGGAGATGTCAACGCAGCCCTCAGCCCCTATCTTCGTTCTCCATTCGAAGAATACCGACGCCCGCTGGATGAGGCCTCTTTGCAGATTCGCATCCGATGGTTTATGAGCCGGCCCGTCCATACAGCCTCACCGGATACGCCTCTCTGGAAAATCATGGAAACCATGTGCCGTCATCAAATCCGCGCCGTACCCATTCAGGACGCCGGCGGCACAGTCGCGGGACTGGTTACCGTTACGGAAATCTTTCAAACGCTGCTCAAAACGCTGTCCGGCGGCTCGTCCGCCTGTCAGCCGGAAATAAAAAAGGAATGCACAAAAAACGAGTAAACCCTTATGGAAAAGACAGGAAAAATCACGGAACTGATTGAACAGGCCGCCGGAAAAATCCCCCTGCTGGACCCGCAGGATACACGCGACATCGAGGAAATCGCCGGCGTCTTCAAACAAATTGAAGAGGCCGTCAAAGCCCTCAGCGGCTGTGAGGAATCCTCCCGTCTCCAGGCCCAATCCCTGGCCCATCTGGGAGCCGAACAGATTGAAAAACTCCTTCGACAGGAACTCCAGTCCTCCGAACAAGTGCTTCAGGAGCTCACAAAGGCCGTTAGTCAGCTGCAGACGCTCACCCAGTCCCTCTCCTCTGCACCCGGTTCTGCCGCCGCCGTCTCAACGTCCCCGGCTGCTCCGGCGGAAACATCGGAGTTCCCTCCGACTGTTATCGCCCCCGATGATGCCCCGCTGGTTCAGGATTTCCTCAATGAATCCCGCGAGCATCTTGAATCGGCGGAAACAGCCCTTTTAAATCTCGAAAATGACCCGACCAATACCGAAACACTGAACCAGATTTTCCGCGGCTTCCATACTATCAAGGGCATGGCCGGCTTCCTGAATCTGACCGCCATCAATCGGCTGGCTCATGTCTCCGAAAACCTGCTTGACCGCGCTCGCAAAGGCACTCTGACAATGTCCGGCGCCGCCAGCAACCTGGCCTTCGGCTCCATCGACATGCTCAAAACCATGCTCAAGGACCTCGAAGCCGGATTGGCTCAAAATCAACCCATCCCAGCTCCGAAAGACCTGCCTTCTCTGATTCAGAGAATTCAGGACTGCGTCGAAGGCAGACTCCAGCCGGAACCTGTGTCGGCCCCCTCAGACATCCAACAGGACATCCAGCTTGAACCTATTCTTCAGCCCGAATCCCAGACAAAAACCGCCGTTTCCTCCGTTGCGGCCTCTGCCGCCGCTCGAGAAACCATCAAAGTCAGCACCAAACGTCTGGATAACCTAATCAATATGACCGGCGAATTGGCCGTCGCTCAGCTGATGATTTCCGAAGAGGTCAGCAAAACCTGCCACACCGACAGCGACCTCTACCGAAAGGTCGCCAGCCAGTCCAAAATCGTCCGCGACCTGCAGGAATTGTCCATGTCCATGCGGATGATTCCGATGCAGGGCGCCTTTCAGAAAATGGCCCGGCTCGTCCGCGACCTCTCCCAAAAAGCCGGAAAACCCATCAACTTCCAGACCTCCGGAGAAGAAACCGAGCTGGACCGCACCATCGTGGACAAGATTACCGACCCGCTGATTCATATGGTGCGAAACTCCATCGACCACGGCATCGAACCGCCGGAGGAGCGCGTCAAAAAAGGCAAATCCCCTCAGGGGCTGCTGCGTCTGTCGGCCTACCATCAGGCCGGCAGCATTGTTATCGAAATCGAGGATGACGGCCGGGGGCTGAACGCCGAAAAAATCCGCAAAAAAGCCCTCGAAAAAGGGCTGATTTCCGAACATCAGGAATTGACGGAAGAAGAGCTGCTGAATCTGATTTTCAAGCCCGGTTTTTCCACCGCCGACAAGGTCACCGAAATCTCCGGCCGAGGCGTTGGAATGGATGTCGTCAAGAAAAATATCGACGCCCTCAACGGAAAAATCGAAATGAAAACGGCGCCGGACAAAGGAACAATCTTTTCGCTCCGGCTTCCTTTAACGCTGGCCATTATTGACGGACAAATCGTCACCATCGGCTCCCAGCGGTATATCATCCCGATCAATTCAGTCATTCAGAGTTTGCGTCCGACGCCGGACCAGATATCCACGATTCGAAACCGCTCTAAAGTCGTGATGATTCGCGGCCAGCTCCATCCGCTGATTCCGCTCTACAAGCTGTTCCGCATCGCCGGTGCGGTGGAAGAACCCGAACAGGCCCTTCTGGTGGTCGTCGGAGAAGGAAGCCGGCGATGCTGCCTGCAGGTCGATGACCTGCTCGGCCAGCAGCAGGTCGTTATTAAATCCCTTCGCGGCTTAGGCAAAATCAAAGGGGTTTCCGGCGGCGCCATCATGGGTGACGGCCAAATCAGCTTGATTCTCGATGTACCGGGGCTCCTCGAACTGGCCCAGGACCCCGATGCAAATCTGTGAGGGAAGCATATGACCTTAATCCAGCCGATCTTAGACGAACTGATTCTGACGGATGAGCAGTTTGCCCGCATTTGCCGGCTGGTCTATGAGCACTGCGGCATCAATCTTCATGAGGGCAAAAAGGAACTTGTCCGCGCCCGCCTGGCCAAAATGCTTCGAAAATACAACCTGAAATCCTACGATGAGTACATTGACTTCGTGCTTCAGGATGTCGGCGGAAAAACCTTTTATGAAATGATTGACCAGATCAGCACCAACCTGACCAGTTTTTTCCGCGAACCCAAACACTTTGAATACCTCACACAGAAGTTTCTGCCGGAACTGATTGCCAAAAAGCAGAAAATCGGCCGCCTTCGAATCCGTGCCTGGAGTGCAGGATGTTCCTCCGGGGAAGAACCCTACTCGATGGCCATCACCCTGCTGGAAGCAATCCCTAAAAACCAGACCTGGGATATACGGATTCTGGCCACGGATATCTCAACACGGGTCCTTCAGATGGCCCAGCAGGGGCTCTACGAATCACAGCGTGTCGCCGCTGTTTCGACTGACCTCAAAAGGCGCTACCTCCTCCCGCACAAAGAAAAAAACGGTGAGGTGTACTATGAAGTCGCCCCTTTGGTCCGAAGCATTCTTACGTTTAAATATCTGAATCTGATGGACCCCTGGCCTTTCCGCGGTCCCTTTGACTTTATCTTCTGCCGAAATGTGATGATCTACTTCGACAAGCCCACACAGGAAAAACTCGTCAACCGTTTTTGGGATGTCCTCGATATCGGCGGGCATTTCTTCACCGGCCATTCCGAGTCCCTGACCGGCATTCGGCATTCGTTCCAATACGTGCAGCCAACCATCTACAGGAAATAAATATGCTAACCGCCGTGAAAAAGAACATTGTGGTCCAGGTGTCAGACGCCCGCATCGCCACCGATGCGGATTCGGTCCTGGTGACCTATTCCCTCGGTTCCTGCATAGCCGTGACTGTCTATGACCCTGCCTTGACCGTCGGCGGAATGATTCACTACCAGCTGCCGGAATCCGCAATGGACCCCCGACGGGCTGAAGTTGAACCGTTCCTGTTCTGCGATACCGGCATGGATGTTCTCCTGGCGAATCTTCAAAAACTCGGCGCGGATAAATATCGGCTCATTGTAAAGGCTGCCGGCGGCGCTGCCATGAAAGCCGGGCCCCAGGGGTTTGACATCGGCAAGCGAAACTTTCTGGCCCTTCGAAAGGTCCTCTGGAAATACGGCCTTCTGCTCAAAGGGCACGATGTCGGCGGTGACCAGCCCCGCAATCTCTATCTGTATATGAATGACGGTACCGTCGTGGTTAAAAGCGGCGGAATTGAAAAAAATCTTTAAAGGAATCGCCCATGTCCCCTGCAGCACTTGAAACAACCAAAGTTCTGATCGTTGACGATTCCGCGATTGTTCGAAAAATCCTCAGCACTCAGCTGGGAGCCCATCCATCTATTGAAGTTATTGCCACTGCTCCCGATCCCTATATCGCCCGGGACAAAATCGTCCAGCTCAACCCTGATGTGCTGATTCTGGACGTCGAAATGCCCCGAATGGACGGCGTTACATTCCTCAAAAAACTGATGAAGTATCATCCGATGCCGGTTATTATCTTCAGCTCTCTGACCCCCCAGGGCAGCAAAACCGCCATCGAAGCCCTCGCCTCCGGGGCTGTCGAAGTGCTGGCCAAGCCCGGTCCTTCCTACTCAGTAGGAGATGCCTGCAAACAGCTTTGCGAAACCATTCTGGCCATTCCCAAAGGCCGTTATCCCAAACCCGTCGCGACACAGAGCGAGCCGATCAAGCCCCTCGAATCCGCCTCGATGCTCGAAACCACAAACAAAATCCTGGCTATCGGCGCCTCCACCGGCGGCGTGCAGGCCCTTACCTGTGTCCTGTCCGCCCTGCCGCCGGATTGCCCGGGAACCGTCGTCGTCCAGCATATGCCCGCCCAGTTCACCCATTCCTTCGCGGAGCGGCTCAACAGCGAATGCAAAGTTCAGGTCAAAGAGGCCGCCGACGGCGACTCTGTCATCCCAGGCAGAGTCCTCATCGCCCCCGGCGGCTATCACATGGTCCTCCAGCGTTCCGGTGCCAATTACTATGTCTCCATCAAAGACGGCCCGGCCGTCTGTCATCAGAAACCCAGCGTTGAAGTCCTTTTCAACTCCGTCGCCAAATACGCCGGCCCCAACGCCGTCGGCGCTATTCTTACCGGCATGGGCAACGACGGCGCCAAAGGACTGCTGGCCATGAGACAGGCCGGTGCCCACACCATTGCCCAGGATGAGGCCACCTGCATCGTCTTCGGTATGCCCAAAGAGGCCATCAAACTGGATGCCGCCGAGGTTGTTTTGCCGCTCGACAAAATCGCCCCCGCTCTCATCCAGTACGCGAGAAATTAAGACACAAAAAAAACTTGCAGGCCATCTCCTCGGCCGGTATATACAATTCCTGTATTCGAGACAAAACAAATCGAAAAACAGGAATCTGCGGATGGCAATTGAAATTCTTCTGCCTCGATTGGGGCGTACGATGGAACAGGCCGTGATAGTGGCCGTTCATGTCCAGGTCGGGCAAAAAGTCAGCAAAGGCCAGGTCCTGGCCGATATCGAAACAGACAAGGCGGCTATGCAGATTGAATCCCCCGCCGATGGAACCATACGCGCTGTCCTCGTCGAGCCGCCGGTCACCCTTCCGGTGGATACTCCTCTCTTTGTCCTTACCGAAGACGGCCGGCCTATCGACCCCGAACGGCTGGAAAAACTCAAACAACAGGTTCAAACCGCCCGCGAAAGGGTTCTCGAACCCGCCGCTCCTCTTGCTCATTCCGTTTCTCCTGCAGACCTTCTGCGAATTCCGGAAACCCTCTCCCTCATCAGACCCCAGGAAGCCGTCGAGGCATTCCAAACCTCCGGTGCCGTTGCGCCTGCGCAGTTCAAACCCGGCAAAAAAGTCCCTTTTACACGCTGGCAGGCCGTCGTAGCCCAAAGAATGCTCCTCTCCAAGCGCCAAATCCCATGCTTTTACCTGAATCTGCAGGTCGATGTAACGGAATTGGTTCAATTGCGGGATACCCTCAAGCCAAAAGGAGGCAATCTGTCTTATAACGACTTTCTCCTGAAAGCCGCCGCCGTTTCCCTCCGGCGCTACCCCATTTTAACAGGACGTCTGGGAACAGATACAATTGAACTGGCCCCCCAAATTGACATCGGCCTTGCCGTTGCCTCCGAACAGGGAGTTGTCGCCCCAGTCCTGCGGGCAGTGGATACCCTGTCTTTGCCCCAGATTTCCGTCGCCGTGGAAGACCTGGTCAACCGGGCCCGGCGAAACGCCCTGCGTCCCGAAGACCTCGACGGCGGCTCGATGACCATCAGCAATCTGGGCGGCTACGGCATCGATTCCTTTATCCCAATCGTCATCCCTGGTCAGACGTCCATCTTGGGCGTCGGACGAATCCGGGAACAATGCGTCCCCGACGGCAACCAAATCCAAATCCGAAAACGAATGACCCTCACCCTATCGGTGGATCACCGCATTGTCAACGGCGCAGAGGCTGCCCAGTTCCTTGACCATATCAAAAAGATGCTTGAACACCCCCAGGAACTGCTCGACAATCCCTAAACACCTCCGCCCCAGCCCGGGAAAATCCCCAGCAGGCCCCGGCGAATCATCATCACGGCAATCGCCGCCAGAATCAGACTGGCCACCTTGGAAAGTGCCTGCGACCCTGTAGAACCCAGCAGCCGATTCCAGAAATCTGCTGTCAGCAGAATGCCGACCGCCAGCACCAGATTCAACAGCACCGCCGACAGGGTCGCCGCCAGCCCGTGCACATCCACCAGCATCAGACTGGTCGTCAGCACCGCCGGTCCCACAATCAGCGGCACCCCCAGCGGAACCGCCCCCAGCGTATCCACCCGGCGGGCAAACTTGGTCCCCGAAGTCAAATCCAATGTCGCTATGATAAAGAGCAGCGCCCCGCCGGCCACCATAAAATCAGAAACACTGATCCCCAAAAATCGAAAGACCCCCTTGCCCAGAAAAACAAATCCGACCGCCACAGTCAAAGCAGTCACAAAAGACTGCTTGACTACGCGTTTTCGCTCTGCTTGAGGCACTCCCTCAACAAGCCCCAAATAAATCGGAAGAATTCCCATTGCATCCACGGCCACAAACAGCGGAACAAAAACCATCCAAAAATCCCGCATACTCTCCCTTTCGCGATTCCCTGCTCCTCGAGCTTCCCCAAGGCGTTTTTGGCCTTTCTTTTGCTGTCTCAGTCCGTTTGAGTATAAAAAAACCTGCCCGCTGTCCGCAGGCAGGTTGGAGTTCCTCAACCCCGTTTCACCAGGCCCGTTTATGCTTCAATCCGCTCAATCACAACCTGCTGATATTTCTGTCGATGTCCGATTTTCTTCCGGGAGTTCTTGCGCCGCCGGAAATACATCGGGTACAGTTTGGGGCCTTTAACCACCGACTCTTCGGCCGTCCCCTGAAACCGGGCCGTCACTTTAGCCCCCTTCACATACGGCTCGCCGATTCGAATCGAATCCCCGTCCCGCACCAGCAGCACCTTGTCCAGCTGAATCGTCTGGGCGTCCGCCGGCGCATCCGTCAGCTCAATCCGAAGCATATCCCCCTGTACGACTTTATATTGCTTGCCGCCTTGTTCAATAATCGCGTACATCTTTGTCCTCATCTGTCAAATAACCGTGTTCAATCACAAACCCATAAGAATCAAGCATTGTAGATTTTTTTAATCTTCTTGTAAAGTCTTTTTTGTCGGCATTTTTAAAAATCGCAAGTCCTTGCCCAAAAAGAGGTTGCCGCACAACAACCCTTCCCTTTGTCCGCCGGCCGACAGCAAATCTTATCCATTGCCAAACAACAGACGATATTCTATGATACCTGTTTTACAAATTTCGACCGGAGAATTGGCTATGGAATTGGCTGTTCTGAATGAAAACCTGCTACCGCTCACTGAAGTCCCGCTGGACAAAATGGACCGCGGGCTTTTCTTCGGTGACGGAGTCTATGAAGTCCTCCGCAGCTACCACGGACGCATTTTCGCCCTCGAGGAGCATCTGGCCCGCTTTGAACGAAGCGCTGCAGAAATCCAGCTGAGCGGTTTTGACATCGCCCAAATTCGCTCGCGAATCCTCGAGGCCTTCGAAAAAGCCGGCTTCCGGACCGCCAAAATCTATTTTCACCTCACCCGCGGCTGTGAACTCCGCGAACATCTGCCCAGCCCGAATCTCAAACCGTCTTTTTTCCTGACCGTTCAGGAGCTTCACGACGACCCGAAAAAAAAGCAGCTCGGCATTCGTGTCTGCACGCACCCGGACCTGCGATGGAAACGCTGCGACATCAAATCCCTCAATCTGCTGCCGAACGTCCTGGCCCGCATCGAGGCCGACCGAAAAGGATGCACCGAAGCCCTTCTGGTCAATGACAAAGGGCTGATTACCGAAGGAGCGGGCTCGGCCTTCTTTGCTGTGAACGGAAAGGAAAAAACCCTCTATACCCATCCCCTCGGCCCCGAGATTCTGCCTTCCATCACACGAGCGGTAGTCCTTCGAATCGCCCGCAATGCCGGTCTGACCCCTGTCGAGCAGGCCGTCACGCCGCAGCAGGCCGCCCAAATGGACGAGCTGTTTCTGGCCGTAACAACCAAAGACATCCTGCCGATTACTCAGTTTGACGGAAACCCCGTCGGAACAGGCCGGCCCGGTCCCTGCACCGCCGCTCTGCTCAAACAATTCCAGGAATACGTCGCCGCCTATGCCCAGCGCCCTTAAGAACGGTGCACCTGTTCTATCCGCACGGACTCACAGACCTTATTGAGCCAATCCCCGCTCACCGATGACTGATGGCTGAGAACTATTAACTGCCCCCTTGTCTAAAACCTAACTTTTCTTTATACTGTCTGTCTTGAAGGAAAAAAAGAAGGATGCAGATAGAAAGGAGCTCTCATGTCACGCGGCCAGTCGCTGATGCGCCAGTGGAACCTCCTGAAAGCCCTCCAATCCGTCTATTTCGGCATTGACAGTCAGGAACTGGCCCAGCGTCTCGAATGCAGTCAGCGGCAGGTCCTGCGGGACTTAAATATCCTCCGCGAACTGGGCTTTCCTATTACCTACGAAGAGAGGGATTTCGGAAAGCGTTTCTGGAAACTGAGCCGCCATTTTATCGAAAGTGACCGGCTTGTTTTCACCCCTACGGAACTGATCAGCATCTACCTGAGCCAAAAACTCCTTTCCCCTCTGTCCGGCACCCAATTCGGCGAAGGTCTGGCCTCGCTCCTGGAGAAAATCAAGGCCATGCTCTCGCCCCGCACTCTCGAATACTTCTCCAGACTTGAAGAGCATCTTCTGGTCAAAACCTCCGCCCTGAACACCTACGCCGCTCACGACAAAATCATCCGAATCCTCACCCGTGCCGTCCAGGACTCTCAGACCGTTCGCCTCCGGTATCAATCCACCCGGCACCCGGAGCCTTACGAAACCCTCTATCAGCCCTATGGGTTGATATTTTTCGACGGCGACCTGTACTGCATCGGCTGGATGCAGCGATACGAAGAAATCCGCACCCTCAAGGTCAGCCGCATCCAAAGTGCCGAAACCACCGGCCAATCGTTCCGCCGACCTGCCGACTTCTCCCTCGTCCGGCATGTACAGGACAGCTTCGGCATCTTCTCCGAACCTGCTGCACCATGCAAAATCCGCATCCGTTTTGACGGCTGGGCCGCCGCCAACGTCCGCGAAACACGCCGACACCCCTCCCAAACCATCCTCGAAGACCACGGAGACCGGCTGCTGGCTCAATTTGAAATCGCCCCCAGTGCCGAGATGATTCGCTGGATTTTAAGCTTCGGCTCCCACGCACAAGTCCTGACACCGCGTTCCCTCATCCGGCAGCTCGAAGATGAACTGCGGCTGATGCTTCAGCAATACGCGGCGAACCAAAAAAATTAAAAATTTTTTCTTCCCATCAACCCCCTACTCATAGCTCTTTTTTCAATCACAGGCCCCAAAAATCGTAGGGCTGACCAGCCCTGTCATCCCCCTTCGCCTCCCCCAAAACAAAATCCCCTGACCAGCTCTGTCAGACCATCCCCATATTATCTTAAAGGAAGGCCACGCTTTCTCTCGGAATTCAGAAGGCCGAATCAAATGAAACAGGAGAAACAAAAATGAGTGAAGAAGTCAGGGGAGTACAAATTCTTGCAGAGTTATCCGAAACAATTCAAACCAGACCGCCGCTGACGTACTGGAATTTGACGCTGGTTCCGCTGGTCGGACTGAACGGCTCGGTCTCCTATCTGCTGGCCTCTGAAGCCCTCGAACAGGGACTGCTGACGGTCCAGGAAGTCAGCACCGCCGGACAGGTCAACACCCTGCGTGTCAAAAACAAAAGTCCGCACCGCATCCTCCTGCTCGACGGCGAAGAACTCGTCGGAGCCAAGCAAAACCGCATCCTGAATACTACAATCCTGCTGGAGGCACAATCCGTTCAGGATATCCCCGTCTCCTGCGTGGAGCAGGGCCGCTGGCATCACTGCCGGCCCGATTTTATCTCCGGCGGCCTCTCGTTTCCCAAATTACGGGCCTCAAAAACCCGCCGGGTAACCGAGTCGCTCTGCTCCATCGGACAACCCCTGGCCGATCAGGGCGAAATCTGGGACGAAGTGGAACACGCGCTCCATGCATTTAAGCTCCATTCTCCAACCAAAGCGATGAAAGATGTTTACGACCGTCAAAAAGACAACTGGGAGGATTTTACAAAAGCCCTCGCTTATCCGGAAGGCGCCTGCGGCGTCGCCGCCTCCGTCGGCGGACGAATGCTCATCCTGGATGTTTTTGACAAGCCCGACACCCTGAAAAAAATCTGGCCGCGCCTGACCGCCGCTTATGCCCTCGAGGCGCTCCAGCAGAAAAACGAACCCGAAAAATCGTTCGACGAAAAAAACGCCCGATTCTTTCTCGACGGCCTGAAACGATGTCAAACCCATCTGTTCAAGTCCGTCGGACTCGGAGAGGAACTTCGCTTCCAGTCCGATGAGCTTTTCGGGCAGGCCTTATGGTTTGAACAGTCCGTCATTCATCTGGCCTTGTTCCCCAATGACGGACGCGAGCACGGCCAAGGCAGAATGATGCCGCCCGCCTTCCGGCGGTCCCGGCACATGCACTAAATCGGCAGCGTTCTCCTTGGAGATAGGCGGTGTGCAGAGAATGCCCAAGGCGAGGGGAGAGTAAGCGGCAGAAGGGCTTGGTAGGAAAGCCCCGGCTCTCTGCACAGCGGAGGACGTCCGATTCCAACCGAGACGTCCTCCGCCTTGCCGCCGTTGACCGCTTGAATCATTTACAACGCAAAAAGATGAAACAAAAAAAATTTCAGCAAAGGAGTGATAACATGACGGCAAAACAAAAACGTCCCCGATGGAAACAGCGGCTTTTGGAATGGCTGCTCAGCCCGAAGGAGCTGGCCTGGCTTCAGGAAGGCGAACAGAACGTCCATCAAATCCACAGCGAATTGTATAAAATCTTCAACTGGCTCAAGTGGCTCAAAGAATACACCGACACCGTCGCCAACGAAGCGGAGGCCAACCGGTTTTTGGCCCTGGAGGCCTGGCTGGCAACCCGACAGGAGTTCGAAGAAGACCTGGATCCGGAAGAACAGGAGGAATTGCAGCGGCAGCTGGAACGCCAGATGGAAGAGCAGGAATGGATGCGCCGATTGGGCATGGATGAAATGTATGAGGCAT
>DAOSUR010000023.1 GCA_035378985.1 Anaerohalosphaeraceae bacterium | reverse complement strand
GGAGTCCTTCGCGTAAGAGTTATCCCCCACCTTGCAGCCGACAGGGACGGAGTCTGTTCAGAAAGGAGAGGTTTTGCGGAAATCCGGCGGAAAATAATGTCCGGTTCAGTTTTTGCTCAACATGCGGGCGGGATCGGATTGTGCAAAGTTATGCAGATACTCCGTACAGGCCGAGGGTTTCAGATTGCCAATTGCCGATTTTCAATTTTCGATTGTGCCGCCGGTGGGACGGTACGACTCAGTTGTATTATTCCCGGATGCGAGACTACTCGCCGCAGCTGGGCCGATTCCTCCAGCCCGACCCGGCCGGGTATATCGACGGGATGAACCTGTATGCCTATGTCGGCAACAATCCGCTCAATTGGCTCGACCCGTGGGGGCTGTGGACAGTAGGAGCCCATCGCCGGTTGGGAAGATATGGAACCGGCAGCGGCAAGTTTGATTATGCTCGTTTAGATTTGGATTATGATGCAAGAAACACAAAATACACTTATAGGCACTATCGAGATCTTTTATCTGCAATCCAGGATGCAAAAGAGGCGGCCGGACGTGGAGATGCAAAGGCCTTTGAATATCATGTGCACGAAGTCCAAGATTACTATTCCCACAGAGGAGCAGGGATTACTGTTGTTAAGCATATCCTACAAGGAAAGAGGCCTGATATCCCAGATACGCCTGAGAAACGAAGAATGTATGAAGCGGCCGACCGTAGGACAAGGAGATTGGAGGACTACTGGGATAAATATAACCCACCAACCGAATCAGAAGAGTCAAAATCTTCCGCGATTCCTGAGGGAGATAATTTGTAATGACGGTGTCTTGTTATAAAGGAAAGATAATTTATATTAGTACCTGGCTTGGATTTTTCGCGTCCTGTTCTATCGGCTCTCTGCTATGCTGTGTTTTTTTGTATACGGCAATTTATGCGTTGTCGTTCAATATAGAAATCTATATTGGTTTTCTTGCATTCTTCGGTTTACCATTTGGAAGTCTTATAGCGACCTCCTTGTGGAGTATTATATCGAAATTCAACCTTCATTCTGCTGATTTTTTGTCAGGATACATTTCAAGCATATTATTTGTCCTGTTGTTTTGGCTGTTGAGTCAAGCGTTGACCAGCTTGCCGGGCGGAGACAAAATGCTTGCTGCTTTGTTCGCTATGACTGCGTCACTGGGCTTTTGTGTGGGCATTGCGTTTTCAAAATGGGTTTTACAACAGCCAAACAAGCTCCGTGAATTGTCGGCCGAGAAGACCAAAGGACTTTCAAATACAAAGTTATCCGCCGTTGTCGGGCAAATCGGGAGGTTTATGGCCGGGGCCATCGGTGCTTTTTTATTCATAGGACTATTATATTTAGCGGGGGAGGGGTATTTTTTGTTCAGTTATACCTCATCTGGCGCTGCTTTCGAAGATGTCTTTTTGGGATTTCTGACCTTTTTTGGTCTGCCTTTGGGAAACTTTATCGGGAGAATAATATGGAATCTTTTTTCTGTGTCCAAGCTGCAGGCCGTTCATTTTCTATCAGGATATGTTTCAAGCACAATGTTTATCCTAATGCTTTGGTTTGCTGATGCGGCGATGGGTGGAAAGGGTACAGGGGCTCGTCTTCCTATCTCTATGCGAAGGGATGAACTGTTTATTCTCTTTCCACTTGTGTCATCTTTAGGATTTAGCATAGGGTTTGTATGTATGAATTGGTGGCGGAAATCACATTCAGATAAAAACTCACGTTAATAATAGAATGATGATGACGATAGGAATAATGTTGTTCATGGTAGCGGCTCTTTGGCAAGAAAATATATTTATGGGCCGGGGACTTCAGATTGCCAATTGCCGATTTTCAATTTTCGATTGTGCCGGCGGTGGGATGCCTACACCGGCTTGTATTACTGTCGAATGCGCGATTATTCGCCGCAGCTGGGCCGATTCCTCCAGCCCGCTCGTCGGGGTCGAGGAAACATTCGACGGTTCAGCGGAAGAGTTTGAGGGCGGCAAAGCCGCCGGCCAGCAGGATAATAAAGGCCAAAGACAGCCAGTTGAAATATTTTTCAATGAAGGGACGGATGGCTTGTCCTTTCCAGCCGAACAGACCCGCAATTAGGAAAAATCGGGCTGAACGGCTTATCAGCGAGGCAATGACAAACCCCGCAAAATTGATTTGTGCAATCCCGGCCGTAATCGTGCACACCTTGTACGGCAGCGGGGTGAATCCGCAGGTAAAGACAATCCAGAAATCATACCGGTCGTACCATCTCTGAAATGCGGCAAAGTTGGCTTCGGTAAATCCCAGCGGGGCCAGATGGGTCATCACCCAGCCGCCGATGCCCGTCCAAAGAAACATCCCAATGGCGTAGCCGAAAATGCCCCCGATGACGGAGGCGATTGAGCAGGACAGGGCAAATCGAAACCATTTGCGGGGGGCTCCGAGGGTCAGCGGGGCCAAAAGCACATCCGGCGGGATGGGAAAGAAACTGGATTCGGCAAAACTGAGCAGGAAGAGTGCTTTTTCGCCGTGCGGAGTCTCGGCAAAGTGAATCACCCAGTTATAAAGCCGGCGGTGCCAGTGCCACCAGGGCAAAGACGGCGGAGTTGCGGATGCAGATTGTATTTGTTCCAAAGCCGGCTCCTGCAGAACTCTTTTCTTTTTGCGGGGATAATATATACTGCTTCCGGAAAAGTCAAGGAGAACACGATGGAAGCAGCGGCGGAGCAGTACAGTCAGTTCGAGCAAAGAGCAAAGGGGCTTTTGGTGCGGGCACCGGCAAAAATCAATTTGTCGCTGCTGGTGGCCGGCAGGCGTGCGGACGGCTATCATGAGCTGGAAACGGTGATGGCCAAGATTGACTGGATGGATGAGCTGCTGCTGGAACCTTCTTGCGGCGATGGGCTTGAATTGATTTGCCGGGGGCCTTACGCGGTTCCGGAAGGGCCGGACAATCTGGTCTGGAAGGCCTGGCAGCAGGTTTGCGGCCATATCGGAAAGCCGCTTCCTGTGCGGATTACACTGTGCAAGAATATCCCGGCGGGCACCGGACTGGGAAGCGGCAGCAGTGATGCGGCGGCGGCTTTGCTGGGACTGAATCGCTTGTTTGAGCTGAATCTGCCGGAATCCGCAATTCACGATATGGCGTGTCGTCTTGGGAGCGATGTGGCGTTTTTCCTTGATGGGCCGGTAGCTTTCTGCACCGGAAGGGGAGAAAAAATCAAAAAAATCCTTGATTTTCCGGATTTTAGAGCTCTTTTGATTGTTCCAAATGTAAGTGTCTCTACGAAAATGGTTTATGAAAATTATATCCATGAACCCAAACGTTTTGAAGCTTTGCGGGAACAAATAAATGATTCACTTTCAAAAAAGAGTATTGATTCTCTGGCTAAAATATGCGCAAATATGTTGCAGACAAGCTGTTTCCATTTGCACAGGGAGCTGGCGGACCTGAAGGGCGAGGTTGAGCGGCTCTGTGCAAGAAAGATCTGTTTGAGCGGAAGCGGTTCGGCGATGTTTATGCTCTTTGAAAAAGACTGCGACGCCAAAATCCAAACCTGCCGACAAATCCTTGAGAGGAATCTCGGCATCCTTTGCCGGATTGTCAACAACAATAGATGGTAAATTTGTTCGTGAGGCACCCTTATGGAAATCAGCGAAGTCAGAGTCAAACTTGTGGCCAATCAGGATGATCGGCTGAAGGCGTTCTGCTCGATGACGCTCGACAATGAGTTCGTCGTGCGGGACATCAAGATTATTGAGGGAGCAGGGGGGCTTTTTGTGGCAATGCCGTCCCGGAAGATGTCCGATCACTGCGGCAAATGCGGCGGCAAAAACAGCTTAAAGGCCAAATTCTGCAGCAATTGCGGAGCCAAACTGCAGGACAATCGGGTTAAACAGGATCAGCAGGGACGGATGAAACTTCACGCGGATATTGCTCACCCCATTAATGCGGCCTGCCGGAAAAAAATTCAGGATGCTATCCTGGCGGCCTATCATCAGGAGGTCGAAAAATCCAAACAGCCGGGATACCAGCCGGTTGATTTGGATACACCTGAACCGGATTAAACTTTCGGCAGGGAAAAAAGGAGACGAATTTACAAAAAAACTTCAGCGGACACAAGATTATCTGCAGAATGCCGCCGAGTAACGTAGTAAGTAAGCGGCTATTCTTCAATAATTAATTCTTCGAGAATGCGGTCTAAGGCCGCATCCAGCCGACGGTCCATATCCAAGTTGTTTTCTGCAATTTCCCTTCGGGCACGCAATACTTTTTCCTGACGGACTTCCGGCAGAGACGCAATCAGCTGCAGCAGACGGCCGATAGGGTTGGCGTGGAGATGCTCCAGCATGGGCTCACCAAGCAGCTCATCGAGGTCGAGATTCATCCATTCGCTCTGGGATTTTTGTTCCATGTCGGCAATTGGGTTGCGGTTCGAATTGTTTTGAGGCATTTTCTTTTGCATATTTACTACCTGACAGGGTTTGGAATCGTTCTCCGACATTCCTTATCGGACCTGAAGATTCCTGGCTTTCCGGAGCCGCTTTTCGGGTTCCTCAAATCCTTTTTCTGAGGCGTTTTCTTCTGATTTTCAGAAGACCACAATATATTGTATGTCTGGTTGCTGCGTCGGGCTGTTTTTTCTCGCTGACTATGCTGTTATCGGCGTCATAAGGTTTGAATCTTTAAAAAAAGGAGCAAGTTTTGAGAAACGATATTTCATATAGATTTGTACTCTTTTTGTCAGAAAATCAAGTCGATAAGTCTGATAGCAGGTTTTTTACCTGGCCTAATTTAAAAGAAGAACTGTCTGTTTTTGGGGAAATAGGAGAAATGGACAGCGCACAATATATAGGGTGTTCAAAAAAAAGAGAGAATCCAGGGAGTAGAGGATGGCTGGTGTAATTATCCGGCAGTTTCGGATGAGGAGTTAGATCCTGCAGCGGCGGCGGCGATGATAAAGTCGTCAGAACGGATTTTGTCTATTTGTTCATAAAGTCGGGCCACTGACACAGTGTCACCGGAGGAGATTACGGTCGATAAGGCCTTGTCGAAATAGGTCTGCATTTGCTGCAAATCACCCTGAAGGCGGCAGATTTTTGCTCCAAGCAGATAGGAATCCAGCAGAGTTCGGTGAGTTTGGCCGTAAATTATCTGCTGGACTGCTAAAACCTGCCGGAGCTGTTGTGCAGCAAGTTCATATTGTCCGGTTTCGAGGTATAATTCGGCCAGTCCTTTTCGAACCTGGGCGGTATAAAGATGATTCTGTCCGAATTCCACTGTCACTTTCTCGAGCATTTCTGTAAAGATTGCTTCGGCTTCATCCCAGGCCCCCAACTGAGTGAGAAGAGCAGCCTGATCGATGTAAAAGGGGGTCAGGATTCGATTGTCAGGTGTGTGATGTTTTAAAATGATGTCGAAGGCCCATTCGAGAGTCTCCGCCGCTCGGTCGAGGCGATGCTGGCGAATATAGACCGCCGTCAGATTCCGAAGGGTATGGGCCACGTATGGATGGTCGGGACCGAGAGCGTTTTGCTGGGCGGCCAACCCCCTCCAGAAAAGTTCTTCGGACTCAGCCAAACGGTCCTGATACGAATAAAGAGTTGCCAAATCGATCATGCAGATAGCTCTTTCGCTGTCTGAGGCGTCATCGGACTGACTGTGCTGAAGGGCACGCAGCAGATATCCTTCGGCTTTATCGTACTGGCCGTAGGCCATATAAAGGCGGGCAATACTGCGGAGCTTTCGTGAAGGGAGTTGGTCCTGTTGAAACGAGGCAGAAAGAGCGGAGGAGAGCATAAGAAACATCAGACCTGCCCAACGGGATATGTTTTTGAAGGTCCGCATAAATAATGAATCCTTTCTTTTGTCTAATTTACCCGTCCTGTGTAAAATCTACATAACACTTGAGATGACGACAAAATAGACAATCTGCTTAACTTGGGTGTGATTCTCTGCTGAAAAAAGAATGAAAACAGAGCGGATAGTCCGATAAACAATTTGAGACGGTTTCTGGCAGGAAAAGGTTAGACAAGGCGCCCACGTTTACAGGCGAGGAAAGGAACGACCCAATGATTATTAAAAATATCGAGAATGTGCCGGCAGAAGCGGTTCAGATGGAAGGTGCGAAGGATGTAAAGGTGCGAGTGATTTTCGGGCCGAAGGATAAAGCGCCTACCTTTGCGATGCGGCTATTTGAAGTCGGTCCCGGCGGGCATACTCCCTTTCATCAGCACAATTTTGAGCATGAGGTTGTGGTGCTGGCGGGTGAGGTTGCCGTCGTTCGGGAGGATGGAGCTGTTCCTTTAAAGGTCCATGATGCCCTGTTGGTGGCGGCTAATGAAGTGCATCAGTTTCGGAATCTGTCATCCTCGATGCCGGCACGGTTTCTTTGTTTGGTGCCGATAGCGTATCAAAAATAAGAATACAGGAATACAAGAATACAGATAATTAAGGGTAAAAAACAAAAAGCCCTTCGGATTGAATATCCGAAGGGCTTTTTAATTCAGGGCAGGATTGATTACTGCTGAATCTGCGTCAGCAGGTAAGCCGTGATGTTGCTGTTGCCGGTTTCCAGCAGCGAGGTGCCGTAGCGGTTCAAGGCGAAGGTCACCGGGTCACCGATGGGCGCCTGAATCTGACGGTCGAGGATGGTGACATACCGGACAAAGGCATCCACGAACTCCATCGCAGAGGCATAGCGGCTGTCGGTTTGAGCATTCTGGGAGAAGGCCGAGGCGATAGCGGCTCCCATTTCGGGTGTAAAGGGCATATCCGCCGGGGCGATTTGCTCGAAGACGGCTGCGACAGCCGTCATCCGCTCGCTGTCTTTGAGGATGTTGGCAGCCGTAATCAACTGAGCACAGGCACTGCAGGGGTTCAGGGTCGGGTTCAGGGCCAGCGAGTTGGCAATCGCCACCTGGAGCTGGTCGGAATGGATGCCCAGTTCCGCCGCTGCCGCGTCCATTTCAAGAGGACATCCGCCCAGACGCGGTTCTTCGGGCCGATAGAGCGGGGCGACTTCGCCGGCAGGAGCCGCCGGGTCTTCGAGGACCCAGGCCCGGCCGTCCGTAATCTCCGGATTTTCCAGACCGGCTCCGCGGAAAACATAGTTGTAGCCGGCTGGGAAGGGGCCTTCTCCTTCCGCCGGGTCGGCATAAGGCAGCCGTCCGTAGGCGTCCGAGAGCCACTCGGTGATGCGGGAGACAACCTCCAGGCGGCCGCCGACGTCGCTGGTGATGCCGTTGCCGGCCAGCGAGTTTTTGAAGTTGGTTCCGAAGGTGATGGTATCGTAGGCATCGATGACCATCGCACCTTTAGCCGTTCCGGATTCGTCTACCGGCACTTTTCCATCGGGACCTTCATCGACCATCAGAGCATACAATGCGGGCATTGCTTGGCAGGAGCGAATCTGGGTACTCATATTGATTTGAACATTGCCGTCAGTGCTGGCTGTATAGATGGCGGCATCGAATGGCTCGCCCGGATTGCGGTCATAGCCGCCGATTTCCGCGGGCCCATCCACCAGAAGAAGGGAGTCACGGTCATCGACATCGTCATAGTATCTTCCGAAGGCATTCAGAGAACTGGAGGGGCCGAGAACAAGGTCATCGGCACTGATGACGGCGATAGCCAGCCGGTCGAACTGCTCGTACTGGATGTCGGAATTGAAGTAATACAACGGATTAAAGATACCCAAGCCGCCCCAGTGGTCGGAGCTGCCGGTAATGTTCACATTCAGTCCGTCCAGGTCATCGGTGTAAATACGTCCGGTCATGGAGTAAAGCAGGACTCCGCCGGTGGGCCAGACACCATAAAAACAGCCGGGTGTGGGCGACCAGCCGCAGCAATCCGGGCCGAAGGTGGTCACATCGCCGGCAACTTGGATATCATATTGGCCGATGACCCAGAGATTTCCCTGATGCGTGCTGAGGGCCGGGCCATAATCGTCGTAAAGCAGGTTGATGGAGCGATACAGTTCGTCGAATCCCAACCCAATAAGCCAGAGGTCTCCGGCAGTGCATTTGCGGACGAAACCTTCGGCCTGGAGAGTTCTTCCTGCTAAAAGAATCTGTTCTCCATTTCCATTGACCCATGTGTTATTGTGGAGATTGATATCGCCTGCGGCATATGTATTGCCGCCCAGACGAATGAGACCATCGGGGTCGTAATTGACCGATTCCACAAACTTGCCGCCAATGTTGGGAGTTGTTTTGATGGAGATATCAACGTTTCCGGAAGCGCTGTTAAGGTCGCCGGTTGTTGTGACCACTCCTCCGCCGTATCCGACATCTTCCCATCCTTTCAGAACGATATCTCCGCCGGCGCTGATTTGGTTTACTGTGATATTGCGTCCGGTCAGTTCAGTATTCTGTGCACTGTCTATGGTCCCGGAAGCCGTGATGTCTCCGAAACCAAGCAGATCGGAATCCGCTTGAATGAGAACGGAACCCTGATTGGCCTGAAGATTTCCGTCAATGGAGATGTTTTCTCGAGCGGCAATTTCGAGATTGCCTTCTGTGGCGGTAAGATTGGAACCGTTTTCAATAAAGACGTGAGACTTGATGTCCGTTGTGAGTGTTGGGTCGCCGGCGTTTAGCCGAATGCTTCCGGCAGTGATGTCATCCCGGACGTAGATGCTTCCGCCCGGAGCGTTCAGTCCATCTGTGACGGCAGAAAAGGCACCGGAGCCGCTATTGGTGATAGGGGCTTCGATCCAGATTCTGCTGTTAGCGTTCAGGGTCAGAGCAGTGTTGGTGTCCCAAAGAATTGAATGACGAACCCAAATCCAGCCCTGCTGAGCGGCGGTTCCGCCCGGATGGGTTGTTATTTCCACATTGCTTAAGGCCAGCTGGTTTTGTATCCAGGCATAACTGAGATGCTGTGTGGAAGACCATGTTCCATTCTGGAAGAACTGAAAACCATTCCATGTCATATTGGGACTGGTGACTGAATCGATTTGGATATTTGAGGGATCTATCAGGAATGTTCCGGTCTTTCCGTTGACGGCTGTTGTGTCCACATGCCCCCACAGTTCGATTGCCTGCCGACCGGAGACCTCGACGAAACCGCCGTCGCCGGATTCGGAACCGCCTTTGGCCCGGATTTGAGCATCCTGGCTGAAGAGAGCGGCCTGCGGAGAAAAGACAATCACCTGTCCGCCGTCGCCGTTTTCGGCGGCATTGGCGGAGGTGATGCTCTCAGAGCCGAGAACGACTGCTTCGCCGGCCGTCAGGGCAATCCGGCCGCCGTCACCCTCTTGGGCATCCGCAGACACTGTGCCAAACTGGCCGACGCGGCCCGTTTCGGTCTGCACGGAGGCCCCCAGGCCTTTGAGGTCATCAAGGGCCTGCACGTACAGGTCGCCGGCGGCCAGAATAATCGTGCCGGCCGGGGCTTCGATTTTTCCGCCCTCTTCGTTAACCGCCAGAGCCGAAGTTTCCGGAGCGGAAGCCAGCCGGACCCGCACGGGGCTGGTTTGATTTTCGGCCAGGTACACTTCATCCGCCGAGGCCAGCAGGACAAAGCCGCCGGCCGGAGTTTGGATGATTCCGCGGTTGATGACTTCCCGCCCAATCAGAGCCACCTGCTCGGCGGTAATGGTGCCGAGGTTTTTGACGGCTCCGTCGGTGACGATAAACTTCAGGGTGTCCTGCGTCAGGAAGTCCTGGTCGCTGATGGTCATCGCTCCGGCGGTAAACTTAGCGGCCTGAACCGAAGCGGTCGGGCCGAAGACGACGCCGTTCTGGTTTATGACAATGATATGTCCCTGATTGCCGAGAATCGTGCCGTCGATTCGGGTGGCTGATGACTGCAAATCCCGGTTGAGGACGACAAAAGCACCGCCGTCCCGGACGAACTGCAAAGTCTGCTTGTCGCTGATGTTCAGGTCCTGCCAGTTGATGACGGCCTTGGCGGAACCGGTGCCGGCATTGACCGTCACCGTGGTGACTCCCTCGGCAGCGATGGGACCGACGGAGACATTGCCGGTCTGCGGGTCCGCTCCGCTCATTGCCCGGACCTGAGCGATGTTCAGGTGAAGCGTGCAGACAATCAGCAGGGCAGAGGTGGCCTGACGTACCGTAAGAGCCGAAAGAGACTGAGCAAAAGTTTTCATTGTGTTCCCCTCAAGTATTTTTATTGAAAAATCTTTCTGGTTCGTTCGTATCTTTTCTGACGGTTTACCAGCGTATCAAAATGCCGGCGTGCAGCCGACCTTTCCCTTCTCGGGTATTTTCTGTCGCAATTAACGGATATCCGGCATAGACCGTACCGGTTAAATGATTGCCCAGTTCGGTGATGATTCCGCCGCCGACGGAGCACAGTTCAGTATCTGTGGTTTCCAAAGGCAGGGCGTCTTCGATTCGGGCCTGACCGTAATCGATGAATACAGCCGGTGCCAGTTTGCGCAGGAACGGCTTGGGCTGAGGCGTTCCAGACTGGTCGGTTCCGTAGCCGGCCCGGTCGGCCTGAACAATATCATATTCGTATTGCAGCGAAGCCAGGATGCCTCCGTCGGCAATGACTTCATACTCATCATAGCCGCGGACCGTGTACATTCCGCCGTAGGCCGACATCCGCGAAGGAACCAGCCGGCCGTCGGAGGTTGTCCAGGAAAAAGAGCTGCTGAGCCGGTGGACTTTGCCCGGGTCGAGATACCGGCTGTGGCGGAGGGTGGTGGTATATACAGCGAAGTCCTCATCGGCGGCTCCGGAACCGCGGACGGTCAGGAAGTCGCCGGATGTTTCATACGACTGCAGCTGGGAAAAGCCCACAAACGTCTCCGCACGGTCTTCAGTTTTGTACAGTTCGATGCCCCAGCCCCACAGGTCCATTCGGACTTCAGAGGTCTGCACGAGCAGCGGACTGGTGCGGCTTTCCTCCTGAATGAGGGTGCCGGTTACGTCAAAGAACCAGCCGTTGTGCTGGAGGGTGTGCCAGCGAAGCTGCGTGCCGTAGAAATAGCCGCGTCCCAGGAAGTCGAATGTGCCCAGTCCCTGGCTGTTGTATTCACTGTAGGCCCCGAACAGACTGGCCCTCAGGAATGGTGTCAGCAGCGGAAAGTCGTAGCTGCTGTACACGGAGAATTCATCTTCGAAACCGTGCTCGGGCTTGGCCTGGTAGATGGCGGTAAACCGGTCATCAAATCCGAGGGCGTTGGTGTGAATCAGGCCGATGCGAGGGGCCCATTTGCGGTCGTCGGTTCCGGAATTGTCCACCTGAAGGAACCAGTGCCAGGGATTGGCTTCATAGACATTGTACTGAACAGACAGGGCGTTGGGCTCGGTGCCTTTGCTGATTAGGGCGGACACATAGCGGTCCGGGTTCAGGTTCATCACGCCGAGAAAGTCATTGAGTTTTTTCTGATTCAGGACGGAACCGCTTTTGACAGGGGACCAGTCCTCCATCAACCCTTCCCGCAAGTAGGTTTGAGAAGCCGGCTGGAGATTGGGGGTGAACGTTTGACTGCTGACCTTGCGAACCTCGGCTTCGAGGATTCGAATCGGCAGAATTCCCTGTCGAATTGCTCCTTCCGGAGCAAAGGCCTCTGCAGGGACGTAAACATAGATGCCCGCATAGTTGTGCCGCTGATAGACCTGAAGGATGTATTGGGTGAAACCCTGAATGGAGCGTGCGGAAACAGTGCGGGGAGTTTCCGCCCCGGCGGCCAGCAGCCGGATTTCCCGAAAGTCATAAAGAGCAGCCGGTTCTGCAGGAAGCTGATAACGTCCGGTGCTGTCAAAGACAGCGGGAATGTTCCGCAGAAGTTCTGATGTGGTCAGAATCTGATTTCCCTGAATCTGAATCTGCCGGATGGAATAACGAGGCGTATCATCCGCAGGCAGGAACTCGACGAGGGCTTCGGGAGAGATTCTTCCTTTGGCCTGTGTTGTTTTTGTTTCAGTCTTTTTTTCCTGTTCGGCAATTGTTTCGAGGATTTCCTGCTCGGTGCTGACGGCGGGTTCAGCAAACTCTTCTTTGGCAGCCGACAGAAGGCCGGCAAGAGGAATCAGGAATCCGCAGGCCAGTCCGGAGATATGGACTGTCTTGAGTTTGTGAATAAAAAAGTGACAGTGTACTTTCGGCCTCCAAGCTCGGTTCATGGATTTCTCCCTAAAAAGTTTCTGGCCCCATTGAGGTAGAATCTGCATAATTACTCCGTATGTATATGGCTGCATTTTACACGAAAAAAAACGGTAAATCAATAAAATTTAAGGGCTTAGGAGGGAAAATCAGCGAGGTCCGATAAAAGAAAAATTCTTATGGTTTCTGAACGTTTTGTATAGGAGCCGGCTGGGCGGCATACAGAGATTTTTACCCCGGCCGGATTTGACAAAAGGGTGAATATATGGAAGGAGGCAGCGGTCTGAAACTTTTGCGGAATGGACGTTGACGAAGGCGGCTTTTTGGGCTATCCTGCCCAGTTTGTCAAACGGCAGGAATTGTCAAGTTAGTCGAGAATGGAAAGGTGGGCAATTTGAAACGAACACATCATTGCGGGATGCTCCGTCCGGAGCATATCGGTCAGGAAGTGGCACTCTGCGGATGGGTCAATTCCTACCGCGATCATGGGAATCTGGTTTTTGTCGATTTGCGGGACCGCAGCGGCCTGGTTCAGATTGTATTTGACCCGGAATGCGATGCGGACAGTCACCAGCTGGCCCGGATCCTTCGCTGTGAATGGGTGATTGCCTGCGAGGGCAAGGTCCGCGCCCGCGGGGCCGGATTGGAGAATCCGAAGCTGGATACCGGACAGATTGAAGTGGTCATTCATCGGCTGACGGTCCTGAATACTGCCAAGACTCCGCCGTTTGACCCGGATACTGTTGAGCAGGTCAACGAAGAGCTGCGTTTGGCGTATCGGTACATTGACCTGCGCCGCCGTTCGATGCAGAAGCGGCTGCAGGTACGTCATCGTGTGACAAAGATTGCACGCGACTATTTTGACCAGCAGGGGTTCTGGGAGATAGAAACCCCGATGCTCGGCAAAAGCACTCCGGAAGGGGCGCGGGATTTTCTGGTTCCCAGCCGGCTGTGCAAAGGGATGTTTTACGCTCTGCCGCAGTCGCCGCAGCTGTTCAAACAAATCCTGATGGTGGCCGGCTGTGAGCGCTATTTCCAGATTGTCCGCTGCTTCCGGGATGAGGACCCGCGAGCCGACCGGCAGGCGGAGTTTACCCAGATTGATGTCGAAATGAGTTTTGTGACCGCTGACGATGTGATGACGGTCAACGAACGGCTGATTGCCCGTATTTTCCAGGAGATTCTGGGGGTTCAGGTCCCGCTGCCGGTGCCGCGAATGACCTACCAGCAGGCGATGGAGGAATACGGCATCGACCGGCCGGATTTGCGCTTTGAGATGAAACTGAAGGATATCAGCGATATTGCGGCGGCCTGTTCCTTCAAGGTCTTTACGGATGCGGTTCAGAAGGGCGGAATCGTCAAGGGACTCTGTGCGCCGGGAGGCGGAAAATATTCACGAAGCGATATCGAAAAAACCCTGACGGATTTTGTGTCCGATTTGGGAGCCAAGGGACTGGCCTGGTTTAAGGTGGCCCCGTCGGAAACCGGACAGGGGCTGGAGCTCAAGAGCAACCTGGTCAAGTTTTTTACGCCCCAGCAGCAGCAGGAGATTCTGAAACGGTTTGATGCCAAGGCGGACGATTTGATTCTGATGGTGGCGGACAAGCCGGCGATTGTCAATAAGGCCCTGGCGCCGCTTCGAGTTCGGCTGGGCAAGGAACTGGGCCTGATTAAAGAGAATGATTTTCGGTTTACGTGGGTGGTGGATTTCCCGCTGTTTGAGTGGAATGAGGAGGAGAATCGGTATGATTCCATGCATCACCCGTTCACAGCCCCGATACCGGAGGATTTGCCCAAACTGGATACTGACCCGGCCCATATCCGCTCCCAGGCCTATGATTTGGTTGTCAATGGTTCGGAGGTCGGCGGGGGCTCGATTCGTATCCACCAGCCGGCTGTACAGGCTAAGGTGTTTGATTTGCTGAAAATTACACGAAAGCAGGCCGAAGACCGGTTCGGATTCTTCCTGAAGGCCCTCGAATACGGGGCACCGCCGCATGGGGGAATCGCCTTTGGTCTGGACCGGCTGGTGATGCTGCTGACGGGTACGGATAATATTCGGGATGTGATTGCTTTCCCGAAAACCCAGCGGGGGCAGTGTCTGCTGACCGGAGCACCCAGCGAGGTGGACCTATCCCAGCTTCAGGAATTGAATCTTCGCGTTCAGCGGCATCATCAGGAGCCCAAGAATCAGGCGGAAATGCAGTAAAGGATGAAATCTCTGCGGTCATGGCTGTCTGGCGCGGCTGCCGAAGCCGTCCGTTCGGTGCGGATTCGTTCGCTTTCCCTGGCGGAAAAGTGCCGGCTGCTGTTTGGGGGAGCGATGCTGCTGACGCTGCTTTTGGCACTTTCCATTCCCTATTTCTGGATGGGCAAACTGGCTCAAAAGAGTGTTCTGGATGCGGGGCGGGCGATTACGGAACTGATTTTTGAACGGCATTTTCAGCAAATCTCTGCGCGAGAGGGAGGACGGCCGCTTCTGACGGAGCTGGGGCATCCGGCGGACCCGAATGAATATGTGGTTCGGTGGATTCGGCTGGACCAGACGGAACAGCAGCGGCGTTCCCTGGAGGCCCTGACGAAAACGCAGCTGGATAAGCTGGAGGAGCTGCTTGCGGATGAACATGTTCAGGATGCCGTCTGGTATGACGAACAGTCTCATCCGCCTCGCAATCATTACCTCCGTCTGGTGCGGGCGCAGGATACGTGCCTGCAGTGCCATTCCAAGGAAGGGTCAGCCGTGCCGTTTAATCTCAATCAGCAGGTTGGTGTGCTGGTGGTGCGGATGCTGCCTCGTGAGACGGCCCGGACGGCCCTGATGAATCGTCTGTGTATGATTTTTGCCGGATTGATTGCGGGCACGGGCGCGGTGATTGCGTTTTATATGATTACGCAGCGGGTGATTCTGCGTCCGGTGCGGCAGCTTCGGGGGCTGGTGAACAATATTGCCGAGGGGAATTTGGAAATTCGCAGTGCGATTAAAACGGGAGATGAATTTGAACGGCTCTCGGATGCGTTCAATCACATGCTGGACAATCTGCTGCAGTCGCAGAAGAAGCTTCAGGAGGCCAATCGGCAGCTGGACGCCAAGATTGCGGAGCTGTCGGAAAAGAACATCGAACTGTACAAGGCCAACAAACTCAAGAGTGAGTTTTTAGCCAATATGTCGCATGAGTTTCGCACGCCCCTGAACGCCATTTTGGGTTTTGCACAGCTGCTGTATGAGAAGCCGGCGTCGGACCCGGACAAATGCCGCCGCTGGGCGGAGAATATCCTTACCAGCGGACGGTCTTTGCTGAATCTGATTAACGACCTGCTCGATTTGGCCAAGGCGGAATCCGGCAAAATGGTCCTGCACATCGAAAAGACCAGCATCACGGAATTGTGCGAGGGACTGGTGGCGTTCTTTTCTCCCTTGACGGAGCAGAAACGGCTGAAGGTTCGGCTTCAGATGGAGGACAATCTGCCGCTGGTGCAGACGGACCCGGGCAAGGTTCAGCAGATTTTGTACAATCTGCTCAGCAACGCCGTCAAATTTACGCCGGAAGAGGGGCGGATTCATATCCAGGTCAGCCGGCCGGATGAACGAAGTGTGCGGATTTCGATAGCGGATACCGGGCCGGGCATTCCGAAGGACCAGCAGGAGCATATCTTTGAGAAGTTTCGCCAGCTGGACGGTTCCCTGACGCGAAAGGAGCCGGGCACGGGTCTGGGGCTGGCTATCTGCAAGCAGCTGGCGGAACTGCTGGCCGGGACGATTGAAGTTGAAAGCGACGTCGGCAAAGGGTCGATTTTTTCGCTGACAATCCCGATGGCCCTGCCTAAAGGAGCGGAGTCAAGCGGTCAGGGAGCAGGATAAAAATTAGTTGTCAGTATGCACAGTGATTAGGGGGAGGGAAAAGAAGAATAAAAAAGCGGCCAGACACCAGCGGCCGGAGGCTGGCGGCGGGCGAGGAGAAGGAAATACGAAAACCAAACAGCGAGACAAAACAAAAAGGGGGAGAATAGTTTTCCTCATTTTCGCTTTTCTGATGGGTTCAATCGGCCGGGTTTCTGCTGCGGATTGAAGACGGTAATTGGAAAGTCAATGTTCGGATCCGGTTGAAACGTAATAATTTTGTGTTCGATCCCCCGTTTTGGATGGAAGGTTCGAATGGGGTATTCGCTTCCAAGCTGAGGAGGGATTTCCTTGGGATTGTCTATAAGCCGTCTTCGAATTGTCTCTGTGATTTCGAGCGGGCCATCCAAAAAACAACGGTTTGTTCCTGCTTTTTGGGTCCACAGGCGGATGTCAGGAGCACAAACAGGAGGGGCGGGAAGAATTGGAGGGATTTGTTTAGTGTACCGAACATGCCTGTCATCCGTATAAAAAATCATCTGTTTCCGATATAATCCTATACAGTTTTTGGGGTATGGAAGTTTGAACGAGTTTTAAAAAAAGCGTTTATGTTTCCAAGAAAGAGGCGGTTTTAAAAGACGCATGTATGGGGTTAATCCGTCATAGTGGCTTCACTTTTCATGGCATCGTGAAAGCTTTTGAGGTCGTTGGCCCATTTCTGGGCTTCGGCAAGGGTGATGATTCCCTGTTTGACGAGGATGGCCAGGTGGCTTTCAAACGTGATCATTTTTTCTTCGGTGGTGTCTTTGGTTTTGACCTGCATCTGGGAATAAATCTGTTCAATTTTGTTTTTTCGGATGAGATTGGCGACGGCGTAATTGTTGTTGAGAATTTCCATCACGGCCACGCGGCCTTTGCCGTCTTTGCGGGGAATGAGTTTCTGACTGATAATATAGCGCAGCCCGAGGGACAGCTGGTTGCGGACCTCTTCCTGGCGGCCTTCCGGGAAGAAATCGAGGATGCGGGTGACGGTCCCGACGACATCTCGGGTATGGAGAGTGGAAAAGACTAGGTGGCCGGTTTCGGCGGCGGTGAGGGTAAGGGCGACGGTTTCAGCATCGCGCATTTCACCGACGAAGATGATATCCGGGTCTTCCCGCATCATCGAGCGGAGGCCGTGTGCGAATGTGTCCACATCTCGGCCGACCTCCCGCTGGGAAATCATCGAGTTTTTCTGACTGAAGACGTATTCGATGGGGTCTTCGAGTGTGATGATTCGGCAGGCACGGTCCTCATTGATTCGTTCGATGAGGGAGGCAATAGTGGTGCTTTTGCCGGCACCGGTAATGCCGGTAAAGAGAACCAGCCCCTGTGTCTTTCGGACTATGTCTTTCCAGACGTTGTTGGGGAAACCGATGTGTTCGGGTTTGGGAATTTCGGTTCCGAGAGCGCGAATGGCGATAGCCAGGCCGTCATTGTCCATGAAGGCATTCAGGCGAAACTGAAGGGTGCCGTAACGATAGGAGCAGTCCACGGCTGTATCGCGCTGAAGGGCTTCAATATTTTTGGGTCCCAGGAGGGGAAAGGCCAGCTGTTCGACAATTTCCTGGGTGACAATCCCGCCTTTGAGACGGACCAGATCGCCGTCAATGCGATAGCAGGGTTGGGTGCCGACTTTGATGTGGAGGTCGGAGACCCGCATCGCGCCCATTTTTTCGAAATAAGCAAGCATGTCGTTGATGCTGAGGAAACTGCCTTCACCGGCAGGATAAACTTTCGCGTCAGGGGAAAAGAGATTGTCTTTTTTGTTCATAATGCATCCATTATATCTTTATACTGCTGTTTAATCGGTTAATTCACATTATATCGCCGAAAAAGAGGAAAAGAACAAAAAAAGATATACGAAAAGTCATAAGATTATTATATCTTAAATGTGCGATATTTTTTGTTTTGACAATTTCATATATTTTTTACTTGCTTTTTTTTACAAAAAAAGTAAATTGAAATCGGATGAGGATGTCTATCTGCTGAAGCGAAATAGACAAGATCAACTGGAAAGAGAAGAGAAAACTTTCTTGTTGAGGAGAGCTGGGTGATGAAGAAACTCTTTCTGCGAGCAGGCCTCCTGTTTACCATCATTTTCACATCATCTTCATTTGGTGCCCTTTCTTTTAAAATAACCGCGCATAGAACAACACTTGTTGTCGGACAGACGACGACTGTTTCTCTTTTTGCTTATGCGGAAGAAGCCGCCGGAATGAATGGTTTGAACAGTTGGCAGCTGAGTGCATTTGTTTCCGGTACAGGGATGCTGAAAGTGGTTCCGGGCAGTCTGAGCGTTATCAAGCCCTTTGTTGCGGATGTTCTGACAGCCGGCATCAATTCTCCGTCGGGGGCTATCCGTGATTTGTCGATGACGGCTGTGTCTGCAGGTGTTGATTCCTCGCTGGGAGTGGGCGGCTATCAAAAGATTGCAGAGTTTTCTGTCGAGGCCCTTGGGGTGGGACAAGTGGTTTATACGCTCGGAGACGGCGGAGGAGGATTCGGCGGAATTCTCCGGGATTATAACCCCCTGAATCCGACTACGTGGGGAAATATGCTGGGGGGCGTTTTTAACGAGGCGGAGTCGCAGCGGGTTTTCACGATCGTTCCGGAACCGGCAAGTTTGGTACTGCTCGGTTCAATGGGGCTGATGGTTTTGAAAGCCCGCCGTATGAAATAAACTGAACGGAAACCTGGGTTTCGTCAAATGGGGCAGGGAAGGTCTGACGGATTGGTTCCGTTCAGGGAGAGAGGAAAACCCCGTTTAGGTAAGGATGTCCGATGGCGAAACGAGGAGGAAGAAAAAGGGGGGAGCATCTCTACTGTCTGCTTCTTTTGTCTCTTTTTGTGTTTTATTCCGCTTTTGTATGTGCCGATATTGGCCCTTCTGATGTTCTGATTTTGGTCAACTCTCAAAGCAACACGAGTCGGTATATTGCGAAGATGTACCGATGGTATTATCCGTCCATTCAGGATTGGCAGGTGCTGGAACTGCAGGGACTGGCAGACTGCAGCGGGCCGAATTCAACGGCGGCGGATGAAATTATCACGCGGGAGCAGTACAACAATCTGATTGCCGGACCGGTTCGATCGTATCTGCTGGCCAACGGAATCGAAAAACAGATTAAAGTGATCATCACGACGGCGGGATTACCGTACCGCATTGAGGACACCAAACCGAACTTTGCCGATGTGGTTTACCCAGGCGGCTCCAACTGGTCGATTGTGATGAATGCGGAATGTCAGGTGAATGCGGCTTCGGTGGAGTCGGAACTGACCTGTCTTTGGTATTTGGAATACGGCGGCAATCCCTGTCCAATCGAGAATCGGATTGTCAATCCGTATCAGGGGTGTCGAAGCCGGTTTGATTTGTTTGAACGACAGATGCCGTATGCGGATGATTTGACCTGGTCCTTTGCCATTTCACGCAAACCGGGTGTGGATTCCCCGTATATGGAGGGGACGGCGTATGGGTACGGGGTCATCCGTCGGCGGTTTGGCCCGGGGAGGATGTATTTAGTCTGCCGGCTGGATGGGCCGAAGAATCAGGGCCAAAGTGCGATTTTTGCTGTGCGTGCGATGCTGGAGCGGGCCAAGCGGGCCGGTTCTCCGCAATGCGGGGTCAATCCAAAACAGGCGGTTGTAATCCTCGATGATGCTCCCAAAGCTCCTTCCGGGGATATTGATTACAACCGGGTGTTCAATCTGCACGACAGCAGTATGAATTTTTGGGAATATCAGGGGGCCCCGTGGCCTCCGGATGCCTACGGCAATTGTGTGAAGAATGATTATGTAGAAGCATTTAACAGTCTGTCTGTGGGATATTTTGCACAGGGGGCGCTGTATTTTGGGTCTTCGCCGGCGATGAAGGATTTGCCGGTAATATTGGACTACCGGGAGCGAACCTGCACATCGGCAGGGGTATTTGAAATCTTGTATGCGTATTTTCCGAACAGGATGGAGCCGCAGGGGGTGATTGGGTTCAGCTGTTTTGGGATGAACGGAGATGAAGGGCGCTCCAAGACGTATTTGCTGAACGGCGGGGCAGACGGGGGAGTTCTTTTTTCCTTTTTGAACGGGGCGGTATTTACCTCGCTGGAGAGCTTTAATGCAGTGACGCTGTTTTCAAATGTTTCGACGACTCAGGCAAAAATCGTTGATTTTATCAAGGCGGGCGGGACGGGTGCGATTGGGCACAGCTTTGAACCGCAGGCGGATGCAGCAATTGATAATCAATTTTTGTACAGCAATTTGTTGGCGGACCGAGATGGCGATGGACGGGCTGATTTGACATTTGCGGAGGCGGCCTGGTCGGCAATTCCGTATTTGAGCTGGTCGGAAGTGGTAATTGGCGACCCATTAATGCGGGTTACCTATGGACCCGGTCAGCCCAAAGCTTGGAATTGTTTGTTTGCCGACACGAATATGGATAAGATAGTCAACAGTGTTGATCTTTATATTGTTCGCTATTTTTATGGCGGGATTTTGAATACAAATGAGAGAGAGTGGTTTGAGAAATATTATGACTTGGCGGATGTTGATCAAAATGGTATTGTTAATTCTGTGGATGTTTACATAATTCGATACTTATACGGTACAATATATGAGTAATATCCAGAAATAAAAAAATTTAAATTTTAGGGTATTTTTCTTGACATTTATTTTTTATTTGTTGAGAATTATCGGATGGAGCGAGAGAGAAAGTCCGTGCGAAGGCAGGGACAAAATATGTGGAGGATGGAAAGATGACAATGGGGAGAGGTTATTCAAAGATCGTGGCGTCCTTTCTTGCTTTTCTCCTGTTGGCCGGTGTTTCATCCGGGGGGTTCAAGTATGTAGATGCCATCGATTTGGATATCAGCGAATTCAGCTTTTATAACAACACTGCAAAGCAGTTTGTGCTGTCCACTCTTCTGGGCGGCAGTGAAGTGCCGATCGATGTAGGGAATATTTCTGTATTTGGCGGAGGGTGGGATTATACATTTGTCGGCAGGATGGTTGTGACAGCCAGCGATTTGGCTGCGGATTTATCGAGTGGGGGCAGGGCCATGGCTGTTTTTTCAAACGGTTCCTCTGCGGGTCCAGCCACGATGACAATTATTGCCACCACGCTGACGGATAAAATCAGCGGAATAGATATAATTAGTCCGACGACTCATCCGGGCGGTGTAGTTCTTTTGACAGCGAGAATGAACAGCGAAGATGATGAGTGGTATGTTTGGGAGACAGGAAAATACACCGACGCTTTCATCGGAGATACCCATTATGAAATAACGGGCGGGGAGCTGAAAGACGGTTCTCTGCTGCGGTTGTCAGATTTCCGTGCAACTTGGGCCTTAGGGCAGTGCGGCCCGGCAAATATCACGGGATTCAATCAAAATTTGAACAGCTATCTTCCGTCTTTGGAGATTATGCCGGATGTGCCGGAGCCGGCAACGATTCTGCTGTTTGGCGCCGGTGTGTTCGCATTCAAGAGAAGATAAACCGCCCCATTCAGCGAGTGCGTTTAACGGTTAGCGGTTTGATGCAGAGGAAAGAGCAAGAAAAAAATAAGTTGAGGAGGAAAGTGATGGAAAAGGGAAAGATTTATTTTGCACTTCTTTTGTTGGTTTCGGTTTCTTCGTTCGGTGCCTTGACCGTGCAGTGCATTCGGGTGGATGCCATTGAGGGGGACGGCTTTACAGCTTCGTATTCTCCTCAGACTCTTACATGGTCGGGAGGGGCAAGTGTGTCGCTCTATTCGAGTTCGAATGGAAGCGGCGACCCGGTGGCAACGTTTACGGGAGTGGTGAATATTTTGGGGACTTTTACCGGCTTGACGGATATGTCATCCGGAAACACGGCCAAGGCCAGTTTCAGCGATATCGATTGGTCGATTTCGGTTCTGGGGATTCCTGTGATTTGGGGCACCGAGAAGCCGGGGGAATTATTTATTGAGGAAGAACAGTTTAACACAGGGATTTTGTGGGGCAGCGGGGTTGTCCAGGTTACTGGATGTTCTTTCGGAACAGTTCAGGAGTTTCTGGATTACTGCTGGGATGATGATAACGGAGCGGCTCGGCTGAAATCGCAGGTGATTGTTCCGAAGACATTTAATAGTTATCTGACGCAGTCCTATTATACGAAGAATACCACGATGTGGCTGATTGCGGACGAGACCGTGATTCCGGAGCCGGCAACGATGGCTCTGCTGGGACTGGGCAGTCTGATTGCACTGCGGAAAAGAAGCTAAGGGTAAGTTTTTCAGTAATCAGTTTCCTCCTCAGGGATTGAGATATCAAAGACCGTCTTTGAAAAGGCGGTCTTTTTCTTTTGTTTCCAGCAGAGACAGGACCGTGTTGGAAAATTCGGTCAGGTCCAGTTCATAGCGTTTATCGGCGATGGGGTCCAGGCGGGTGGGGCCGCGGTTGATGATGAGGAGTTTGGCACCGGCCCGCTGGGCGTCGAGGGCTAAGGAGGCGGCGGGGTTGACCTCCAGTGAGGAGCCGAGCACCACGAAAACATCCGCCTGCCGGCTGTACTCACGGGCTTTTTGGAGGGCTTCGAATGGAATCAGGTCGCCGAAAAAGACAATGCCCGGGCGGATGAGTCCGCCGCAGCGGGGACATTTGGGGATGCCGGCGGTGCGGATTTGTCTGTCTACCTCAGAGCGTGAGGAAGGGCTTTCGCATTCCAGACAATAGAAGTCGACGACATTGCCGTGAAATTCGATGACGTTTTTGGAGCCGGCTTTGGTATGGAGACCGTCGATATTTTGGGTAATCAGGGCTTTCAGAAGATTTTCCTGCTCGAGGCGGGCGAGCATGGTATGAGTGGAGTTTGGGGTTTTGTCAGCCAGAGGGTGGATGTGTTCGAGGGCAATTTTGTAATAGTCGCCCGGGTTAGATAAGAAGAAATCGATTTCGAAGGTGCGGGGAGAGATTTTGGAATAGAGACCGCCGGCTCCGCGAAAATCAGGAATGCCGGAGGCAGTGGAGACGCCTGCGCCGGTCAGTCCGACGGCACAGCGGCTCTGCCGCAGGGCGGACAGGAACGAGTCGGCCGCCTCCTGTGGATTTTGGATTCGATTCATAGCTGTTATCGTAATCGGTGCGGACATTTTTGCAAGGGTGGAAAAAGTTTTGGGCGGCCTTGACAGGGTGGACCGTTTGGTCTATGGTATCCGAGCAGTGGTTAACAGAACGGAAGAGAACACACTGCACGGAAAGAAAGACTGGTGAAAGCGGTTATTGTCATTCCCGCCCGATACGGGTCCAGCCGGCTGGAGGGGAAGGTTCTCGCCAAAAAGACAGGGAAATATCTGGTGCAGCATACCTATGAGCAGGCGCTGAAATCACGGTTTGCTCAGCAGGTTTTGATAGCGACAGATGATGAACGGGTATTGCAGGCGTGCCGGGAGTTCGGGGCGCCGTGTGTGATGACGCGTTCGGACTATCCGAGCGGCACGGACCGGATTGCCGAGGCGGTCGGCGGACTGGATTGCGAGATTGTGGTGAATCTTCAGGCAGATGAGCCGGAAATCAATCCGGAGTATCTGCGGCGGGCGGCTCAATTGCTGGCAGACCATCCGGAGGCGGATATGGCGACGCTGCTGGCGCCGTTTGAAACAGCCCGGCAGGTGTCCGATCCGAATATTGTCAAGTGTGTGACGGATGCGAAGGGGCGGGCGGTGTATTTTTCCCGCTCGGTGATACCGTATGACCGGTCGAACGGGGGGGTTGGGGCGGTGCAGCAGTACAAGCGGCATTTGGGTCTTTATGCCTATCGAAAGTCGTTTTTGATGACATTTACGAAACTGCCGCCCGGGGTTCTGGAGCAGATTGAGAAACTGGAGCAGCTGCGGGCGATTGAGAACGGCTATACGATCTGGACGGCGATGGTGGAAAAGGCCTGGGACGGGATCGATACGGCCGCTCAGTATGAAGCGTTTGTCAAGCGGGTTTTGAGCCGATAAATCGGCCTGAGTTGCATACAATTTGAGGTTTGGAATGAATGAGTTCAGCAGTCAGGATTTGTTTGCGAAAATCAGCCAGATGACGCAGGAGGATGAGTTTTTTCTGCCGCTGCCGGAAGGATACCAGAAGGGGCGGACGAAATATGTGATTGTGATGGGGACGGTGATGAGCGGGCTGGGCAAGGGGATTTTTTCTTCGTGTCTGGCGAAGCTCCTTCAGGACAAAGGGCTTCGGGTGGCGCCGATTAAACTGGAGGGGTATCTGAATATTGATTCGGGGACGCTGAATCCGTATCGGCACGGGGAGGTGTTTGTGCTGGATGACGGGATGGAGACCGATATGGATTTGGGCACGTATGAGCGGATGCTGGACCAGAATCTGAGCCGGGCGAATTTCGCCACGAGCGGGCAGATTTACAGTTCGGTTCTGCATAAGGAGCGGCACGGGGATTATCTGGGGCGGGATGTTCAGATGATTCCGCATGTGACCGGCGAGGTGAAGCTGAAACTGCGGCAGCTGGCGATGTCGGCCAAGGCGGATGTGGTGTTTGTGGAAATCGGCGGGACGGTGGGGGATTTGGAGAATGCCTTTTATATCGAGGCAATGCGGGAGCTGGCGTATGAGGAGGGACCGCACAGTACGTGCTTTGTGGCGCTGACGTATATTCTGGAGCCGAAAACGCTGGGCGAGCAGAAGTCCAAAGCGGCCCAGCTGGGCATCAAGCAGCTGATGCAGATGGGGATTCAGCCGGATATTATCGTGTGCCGTTCGGAAAAGCCGGTGCGGGAGCAGGCCCGTCAGAAGATGAGCGTGTTCAGCAATGTTCCGCTGGAGCGGGTGGTGAGCATGCATGACTCGGCGAGCATTTATGCGATTCCGGCTATGCTGCGGGAGTGCGGGCTGGATTTTGAGGTAATCCGGATGCTTAAAATCGAGGACCGCATCAATTTGGGGTATGAGCGGAAGGAATGGGGGCGCTGGTGCGATTTTACGGATAAAATCGGGCGGGAGACGAAGTCCGTCACCATCGGGATTACCGGCAAATACACGTCGGTTCGGGACAGTTACGCATCCATTCTGAATGCGCTGGAGCATGCGGGGGTTCATCTCGGCTGCAAGGTGAACGTCAAATGGATTGAGACCACGACGATTACGGAGCAGAATGCTGCCGAACATCTGCGGGATGTGGATGGGATTATTGTCCCCAGGGGGTTCGGCGTGCGCGGGATTGAGGGCAAGATTGCCTGTGTTCGGTATGCGCGGGAGAACAAATTGCCGTATCTGGGGCTTTGTCTGGGGTTTCAGGCGGCGGTGATTGAATACGCACGGAATGTGTGCGGGCTGAAAGGAGCCAACAGCACGGAAGTGGACCAGAAGTGCCCGGAGCCGGTGATTGATGTCCTGCCGGAACAGAAGAAGATTGAAGGGCTTGGGGGGAATATGCGGCTGGGAGGCCGGGATGTGGAAATCAAGCCGAACACCAAAGCATGGGAGTTGTTCGGCAAAACCGCGTCGGTTCGAATGCGGTTTCGGCATCGGTATGAGGTGGACCCGCGGTATATCGAAATCCTCGAAAAATCGGGGCTTGTTTTTTCGGGCAAGGCGCCGAATCAGCCGATTATGCAGATTCTGGAACTTCCGAATCATCCCTTTTTTATGGGTACCCAGGCCCATCCGGAACTGACAAGCCGGCCCATGCGGCCGCATCCGTTTTTTACGGGTCTGGTTCGGGCGGCTCTGGAGAGGAAGGGATAATTTTAATCTGTTTTTCGGGGTACTTTCAGGGTGCGGCCGAAGAGGGGCACTTCGGCGAGTGGTTTTTTTCTAACTTCCGAATTTCAAAGGGATTAGGAAGATTGTATTTCCGAGAAACTTTCCCGAGAAACATTGACGAAACCTCTTTTTGGCGGTACACTCCTCTTCTTCTGAAGCGGAAGGGTCCGACCCTTTTGACGAACCGTTTTTTTGCGGAATGACCCGTGTGAGAAAAGGACTTTTATGGACGAGACCAAAACGGAATTTCCGGAGCGATTTGAAGAGAAGCAGATTCTGGATGAGCTGAAGACGTCCTATCTGAATTATGCGATGAGTGTGATTGTGTCGCGGGCTCTTCCGGATGTTCGGGACGGGCTGAAACCCTCTCAGCGGCGCATTCTGGTGGCGATGAACGATTTGAATCTGGGGCCTCGCTCCAAGCACCGAAAATGCGCCAAAATTGTCGGCGATACGAGCGGCAACTACCACCCGCACGGCGACCAGGCGACGTACGGCACGCTGGTTCGGATGGGGCAGGACTGGAATATGCGGGTATTGCTGGTGGACCCGCAGGGCAACTTCGGCAGCATTGATGCGGACCCGCCTGCGGCGATGCGTTATACAGAGGCGCGGCTCACACAGGCGGCGATGGATATGCTGGAAGACCTGAAGCAGGACACTGTGGATTTTGTTCCGAACTATGATGAGACGCGGACGGAGCCGGTGGTGCTGCCGTCGAAGTTCCCCAATCTTCTGGTCAACGGGGCCAGCGGAATTGCGGTCGGGATGGCGACGAATATTCCCCCGCACAATGTGGGGGAGGTCTGCGATGCACTGCTGCTGATGATTGACGACCCGGACTGCGGGTTTAAGGATATACTGGAAAAACTGCCGGGGCCGGATTTTCCGACGGGGGGCATCATCTGCGGCCGCAAGGGGATTCTGGATGCGTATGTGACGGGACGCGGGCATCTGAAAGTGCGGTGCCGTTCCCATATTGAGACAACGGCAAAGGGCAAGACGCGGATTGTGATTACGGAGATTCCGTATCAGGTGGTGCGGGCGAATGTGGTAGCCAAAATCGCCGAGTGTGTGCGGAACGGCACAATTGATGAGATTGCAGACCTTCGGGATGAATCGGACCGCAAGGGCATGCGGATTGTGGTGGAACTGAAGAAGGATGCCGACAGCCATGTGGTGCTCAACAAGCTGTACCGCTATACGCCGCTGCAGACGACCTTTGCGGTGAACAATGTAGCGCTGGTGAACAACCGGCCGGAGACACTGAACATCAAGCAGATGCTGAAGCTGTTTATCAGCCATCGGCTGACGGTGATTCGGCGGCGGACGCGGTTTCTGCTTCGCAAATGCCGCAGCCGGGCTCATATTCTCGAGGGGCTGATTCTGGCGGTCAGCGATATTGATGAAATTATTGCGCTGATTAAGGCCTCGCCGGATGCGCCGACGGCCAAAGAGAATCTGATGAAAAAGCCCTTGCGGCTGGCGGAGACCGAGACGCTCAAGCGGATTCTGCCGGAGGCGTTTGTGACGGAGCGGAGCCGGCAGGACCAGTTTCTGACGGGACCGCAGGCGGATGCGATACTGACGATGCAGCTGCAGCGGCTGACGGGGCTGGAAATTGAGAAACTGGCCAAGGAGTATGCGGAAGTCGCCGAGAAGATTGCGGATTATGAGGCGCTGCTGGCCAATCGGAATCTTCAGCTGGATGTGATTCGCGAGGACTTGTACGAAATCAAGGAAAAGTACAAAGACCCGCGTCGGACGGAGATTCTTACGGAGGAGGCAGATGAGCCCGAACTGGAGGATTTGATTGCGGATGAAGAGACGCTGGTGATGATCAGCCACGGCGGATATATTAAGCGCACGCCGATCGATGCGTACCGCAAGCAGGGCCGCGGGGGCAAAGGGGTGATTGCGTCGGACACGAAGGAGGGGGATTTTATCGAGCATCTGTTTGCGGCTTCGACGCATGATACGATTCTGTTTTTCACGAACCGGGGGATTTGCCACTGGCTGAAGGTCTATCATATTCCGGAGATGTCGCGTCAGAGCAAGGGGCGGAATCTGGTGAACCTGCTGCAGCTGGACCCGCAGGAAAAGATTGCCTCGATTCTGAATGTGCGCACGTTTGATGATACGCGGCAGCTGGTGATGGCGACGCGGAACGGTCTGGTGAAAAAGACCGTGCTGTCTGCCTACGGCAATCCGCGTTCCAGCGGCGTGATTGCGATTAAGCTGGATGAGAATGACGATTTGATCGGGGCGGCGATTACCAGCGGGGAGGATGAGATTATTCTGGGTACGCGGGACGGGATGGCGATTCGGTTTTCGGAGACGCAGGTCCGTTCGATGGGGCGGGTCAGCCGCGGGGTGCAGGGGATTCGGCTCCGTCCTGGAGATGAGGTGGTGGATTTGGTGATTGCCGAGCCGAACAGTTCGCTGCTGACGGTCTGTGAGAACGGCTACGGCAAGCGGACGCCGATTGAAGAGTATCGGCCGCAGAACCGCGGCGGGCTGGGGCTGATTAACATCAAGACCACGGAGCGGAACGGCAAGGTTGTAGCCCTTAAGACTGTGCATGATGAGGATGAGCTGATGCTGATTACCGCCAACGGGATGATGATTCGCACGGGGCTGGAGCAGATTCGAGAAATCGGCAGAAATACGGCCGGCGTTCGGATGATTACGCTCAAAGAGGGCGATAAGCTGGTGGCGGCGGCGCGGATTGTGCCGGAGGACAAAGAGCCGCCGTCGTCATCGGAACCGAAGAGCCCGACAAAGGAATCCGAGGAGGCGTCTGAGGAGAATTCATGAACGCCAAGCGAGCCGCTTCTGCGCCTGCCGTCAGTCCGCTGTATCTGATTGCCGGACCCGATTCCTTCTTAAATGCCCGCCAGGCCCGCCGTTTGACGGAGCAGTTTCTGACGGAGGAGGAAAGGCCGCTGGCACTCTGGCAGCCGTCGGGGGAAGAGCCGCCGGAGATGGTTGATGTGCTGGATGAGTTGCGGACGGTGCCTTTTCTGGCAAGCCGGCGGGTGGTGCTGATTCAGAATGCGGACGAGTTTGTTTCCCGGAACCGGGCGCGGCTCGAAGAATATCTGGAGCATCCGAGCCCGACGGGGATTCTGATTTTAACGGTCAGCAAGGCGGATACGCGAACCCGGTTGGTCAAGCGCCTCGCGCAGCTGGGCGGGCTGATTGAAACGGAGGTCAAATCGTGGGAGCTGCCGCGGTTTGCATGTGAGTACTGCCGGAGTCATTTTGGAAAGACGCTGACACTGCCGGCGGCGCAGCTGCTCGTGGAGCTGGCAGGCGATGAGCCGGGGTCAATCTGTCAGGAACTGGAAAAGCTGGCGGTTTTTGTCGGTGAGCAGAAGACCATTACACCGGAGCAGGTTCAGCGGCTGGTCGGGCAGAACCGTACGTTCGACGCCTTTGATGTGATTGATGTGCTGATGAAAAGGGATACGGCGGAGGCGCTGCGGCGGCTGTGCGTAGCGGAAGAAAAACTCAAAGGGGAATT
>DAOSUR010000022.1 GCA_035378985.1 Anaerohalosphaeraceae bacterium | reverse complement strand
AGGGTTAACCCTGCGCTCGCCAGCGGCACCATTCCCAGAATCAGAATCAGACTTAACAACTTCTTCATCATCGTTCTCCTTTCAATTGTTCGAACAATCGTTGTCTATTGACGTTAACTTCCCGCGTGTGAAGTGTGTGTCATGTTAATTAATTCGTCCAGAAATTGTAATTCGCAGAATCGCAAACCGGAACACCGGGCCCCTTCGGAGGCTCTTTCACCCCGTAGTTGGCAAGTAATATCGGAAGATCCTGAGTGTAAACACGGATATACCCTGTCACTGCATTACCCTCGCGTGTCCGATTAAGGTCTGCGCAAATTCCATTGGTAATCGTTGCAACACCAGGTCCCTTCGGAGGTTCCTTAATTCCGTAAGCAGCCAAGAAAGTAGATAGATCCTGGGTATATACCCAGATATAGCCCGTCACTGCGTTACCTTCCCTTGTTCCATTAATGTCGCCACGGCAGTTTCTTTGATAGCACCAACAGTTGGGCTTGCCGAAAGCTACCCAATCCGCATAGAACGGGGCGGTTGACTTTACGCACTCCGGCGGGATGTTCGAAATTGTGGCGCAACCGGAGACCGAAACGGTTCCGAGATCATCGCCGACGACGCCGCCGCGGAGGGCATCGGGCTCAATGCAGACCTGCGCGCTGGTGCCGGCAAAGTTGCTCAGTTTAATCTTGGCCAGCAGACCGCCCGCCGTTACGCCGCCCTGATTGCCGCTGTTGTCCAGGGCACCCAGGCTGATAACAAACGTGGTGGCCGGCAGCGTGGACAGAACGCCCGCAGCATCCGGATTGGCCAGGGCATGGGCACCCGTGCCGGGCAGGGCTGTCTCGCTGGGCAGCGTGCCGAGGAAGCCGGGGTTGCTGTAGTAGTAATCAATGTAGGCATTGAACGCGGACATCACATCGGTCACATCCGCAATGGCCGCCAGGTCGGCACCGGTGATGGTCACCTTGATAGCCATTCCGCGGACCACCGAACCGCCGTCAATCGCCAGATTCAGCTCGGCGATTTGGTCATTGGCGGTCCCTTCCGCCACCGACACGGTCACGTTCGCCCATGTCGGCGCAGCGATTGCAATCGCCAACAAAATCGGGAGTACTTTTCTCATTGCTACACCTTCCTTTCTCTTTTTCTTTTTCCCCTATTCATCACCCTTAAAGGCCACGCGCCTCAAGGTTTTCTCTCGCTTCCGAAATTCCCCCATGCTTTAGCAGAATGATGAAACGAAATGACTTTCCATCACCCTCTTCATTTTCCCAAATCTCACTTTTCTGCTCCTCAACACAACGCTGATAATACAATAAAGCCGCCGCCGAATCAAGAAAAATTTTGAAAAAGTCAAAAAAATCCGATAAGCCGCCGCTTACCTATATTGAAAAATAAATTGTGGATTACGTCTATCGCTTTATACCTCTTTCTGAATTCGGACAAAAAGTTTCCTTTTCCGGCCCGCCGAAAGACGATACAATTACAATACAGAAAATCCAAAATCCTAAATCCGAAACTCGAAATCCGAAATTAGAAAATCAAAGGTTTAAAACCTAAAAATCAAAACTGAAAATGCGAAATTTTGTATTTACAAGAGATAACAGATGTTAAAAGACCTGTTTGCAGGACGACTGCTTTTCACGCGGATATTTATGCTGTCGGCAGGGTTAATACTGACCGCCGTCGGTATTGCTGTGATTTATGCGGCCGGCCATCCGGCACCTTTGGAGCCGCAAATCCCCTATCTTAACACTGAAAACGCTAACGATGCGGAAACGCAGCCGGCAGAAGCGGAAACGACGACTACCTCTGAACGGGCCGCCAAACTAGCCTCACTCTGGAAAAAACAGATATTTTATGTCTTTATCGGTCTTGTCGGGATGATTACCGTCAATCTAATCGGCTATCGCCGGCTGGGTCCTGTCTCTTACGGCTTGTATGCAGCCGTGCTGGTTCTGTTGGCAATTTTGCTGGTCGATATCATTATTGATATTCCGTTTGTTCCTTACCGGGAGGGCCGGGCCCGCCGCTGGATTGAGTTTTCCATCGGCAGCCACACTTTTTTCCAGATTCAGCCGTCGGAGTTTTGCAAAATTGCCTTCATTCTTGCTCTGGCGTATTATCTGCGCTACCGCAAAAACTACCGCCGGCTGCTGGGGCTTATCGGACCCTTTGCCCTGACGTTTTTGGCGATGGTGCTGATTCTGCTGGAGCCGGATTTGGGAACGGTCATCCTGATGATGCCGATTTTGTTTGCGATGCTGTTTGCGGCCGGGGCCAAGGGCTGGCATCTGCTGCTGATTATCGGCCTGGCTCTGCTGACGAGCCCAATCCTGTGGATGTCGATGCGCGACTACCAGCGGATGCGAATCGCCAGTCTGGTCCTGCAAAGCCCCAAAGTGCGGGCGATGGCCCGCGAACACCCGACGCTGGCGCGGATATTGGTGGGCAGGCCCGAACGGCTCTATAACTGGAAGGAAGGCGGGGGCTATCAGCTGCTGCAGGCCAAGCAGGCCATCGCTTCCGGCGGGCTGTTCGGCTACGGGTTTGCCCGCGGGCCGTATGTGCAGGACGACTTTTTCTTCCTGCCGGACAAGCACAACGACTTTGTCTTTGCCATTGTGGCTCACCAGTTCGGGCTGGTCGGGTGCCTGGTTATTCTTCTGCTGTACGGGGTGATTATCGCGGCGGGGATGGAGATTGCCTGGCGGAATACGGACCCGTTCGGGCGGCTGGTAGCCGTCGGCATTACCACGATGTTTGCCGTGCAGGTCTTCGTCAATATCGGAATGACACTGGGGCTGATGCCGATTACCGGCCTGACGCTGCCGTTTATCAGCTACGGCGGCTCCAGCCTGCTGACCAACTATATTGCCCTGGGGCTGCTGAACAGCATCGGGCAATATCGGCCCTTCTCCGTCGCCCAAAAACCCTTTGAGTTTCTGCCGGAAACCTCTTAAGCCCCTTTGCCGAAGACCGGCCGGATGTGCCGCTCGAGGAGGTTGGCCGAGACGTGTTTGGCAATCTCCTCCTCGAAACGCTCCAGTGCGTCTGTAAACCGCCTGCCCATTTGGGCGGCGACTTTGTAGCCCACATGCAGCAGCTGCCGGAAATGGGGATTGTAGTCAGGACATCGGGGGTTGTGCCGCAGGGCTGCCGCAAACCGCTTTCCATCCCATCGGTCCACTTCCTTCGGCGCCGGCAGCCTGGCGGCATCGATGTCAATCACCGTCGCATACGGCGCGCACAGGGCCTGGCGGTTTTCGAGGGCCTTGGCATAGACCTCTTTGGCGATGGCCAGCCCTTCGCCGCCGGCTTCGGCCAGGCCGATGAGCTCCTCCAGCCACGTGGTGCCGGCCGTTTTCAGATGCAGCCCGGCTCCGAATCGATGAATCGCCCGGCGGATGGGAGCGTAAATGGAAAACTTGTCGCTGCCGGAATGAACCGACAGCTTCAGATTGGCCGGCAGCCCGAACTCTTTGACGGCAAAGGCAATTACCGCCAAATCTTCGTTGAATTCCTTTTCAAACTGCTCCAGATTGCCGACATAATCGACCCCTTTATTGAATCGGCCGGTAAACTTGGGGGCGATCGTCTGGGCGGGGATACCCTCGCGGGCAATCGCCGACAAAATCAGCAGCAGCTCCACCGGCGTCTGCGGGCTGTCCGTCTCATCCATCGACACCTCCGTAATAAAGGTGCCGGGGCCCTTTTTTTTCGCCAGATGCCGATAGATGCGGCCCGCCTGTTGGACGGCAAACAGATACTTGGCCGCGGCGGCCTCGAGCGTCTTTTCACTGATAACAAACGGACGCTCGATGCCCGGAATCGTCAGAGTTCCCAAAAAATCCCGACAGGAGCGGACAAAGACCTCCATCTCCTTCGGCTCGGCGGGGTGTCCGATTTCCTCGGCCACATCGAGCGTAAAGAAATCGCTGCAGTCGATAAATGATTCCACGTTCTTGAAATTGATATGGTCGGCATCCACATAGTAGGAATGCTTCCAGCCCATCGCTGAAACGGCCGCATCCGCCTCGGCGCGGACATCCGCCGGCCGCGTGCCGATGATGGAATGCTCGCGAAAGGACTTGTTCCAGACCGGCACAATCTCGATGCCCTCCGCCCGGGCCGCCTGCATCGCCCGAAGCTGGGCCCTGCCCTGATGCCCGAACCGATCGCCGATGCCCATCGAATACGTTTCCAGCCGCTTGTCCGCCATAGCACACTCCTGCCTGAAGGAAAACCGCCTTTTTATTGAGTAAAGGGGCTATTTTCGGGAAAACCGGCTTGGGTGGCAAGGATTTTTTGCGATTGAAAAAAAGAGAGGAACGCAAACGGACGGGAAACAAAGGCAAACGAAAAACTACAAAATCCTAAGTTCTAAATTTGAATCTCTAAATCCGAAGGAAAACAAAGAGCAAAAAACAAGAGATTTTGGGACCCATCTTGTCCGCTGGATACGGGAGACTGGCGCTGGACATTGGTCGACGGAAGACAGCCCCGTCCGCAAGGACGGGCAAAAAGAGCAGGCGGGCATTACTGCCAGAGGTCGGGGAAATGGATTTCGACGTTTTCGCGATAGGCCCGGCGTTCTCGGTCCATCTGCCGAGTCAGCCAGTACACTCGAACGGCATAGCCGATCGCCGAAAAACCGGCCGCAAAAAAGACCGCCGCCGCCAGAAACGCAAACAAATCGCGCAGAATAAACACCAGCAGACCAAAGCCGATAAGGAACAGCCCGGTCAGAAAAGCCCCGACGGCCAGCGACCGTCCGGCCTGACGAAACGGCTCTCGTATGAAGAAAAACCGAAACATGGCTGGAGTTCCTAAAAAAGCGGGCCCCGAAAGAGGGGCCCGCCGATTGTCCGCAATTAATATCCGCCGCCGTGCGAATGGGTTTCTTTCTTTTCGGGTATTTCGCTGACAACCGCATCCGTCGTCAGCAGCAGCGACGCAATCGACGCTCCGTTCTGCAGCGCCGTGCGCTCCACTTTGGTCGGCACAATCACGCCGAATTTAATCATATCGCCGTACTCCTTGCGGACGGCATCATAGCCGAAGTTCTTGTCTTTGGACTCAAGAACCTTCTGGGCCACGATGGAGCCGTCCAGTCCGGCGTTGTAGGCAATCTGCTTAATCGGAGCAAAGACCGCCCGGCGGACAATATCGACGCCGATCGACTCATCGCCGACGCACTGAATCTTATCCAGCGCCGGCAGACACCGCAGCATCGCGACCCCGCCGCCCGGCAGAATGCCTTCTTCGACCGCCGCCCGGCAGGCATGGAGCGCATCTTCCACGCGGGCCTTTTTTTCCTTCATCTCGGCCTCGGTGGCCGCCCCGACGTTAATCTGGGCGACGCCGCCGGCCAGCTTGGCCAGCCGCTCCTGGAGCTTTTCAATATCATACTCGCTGGTCGAGGCCTCGATTTCCTTCTTAATCTGTTCGATGCGGCCCTTGATATCCTCGGTCTTGCCGGCCCCCTCGACAATGGTCGTGGTGTCCTTGTCCACCGTGACGCGCTTGGCCTGACCGAGCTGGCTGAGCTCGACATTCTCCAGCTGGATGCCCAAATCCTCAAACAGGGCTGTGGCGCCGGTGAGGATGGCGATATCCTGGAGCATGGCCTTGCGCCGATCGCCGAAGCCGGGCGCCTTGACCGCACAGACCTGCAGGACGCCGCGGAGCTTGTTGACCACCAGCGTCGCCAGGGCCTCGCCCTCGACATCCTCGGCGATAATCAGCAGCGGCCGACCCTGCTTGGCCACCTTTTCGAGAATCGGAACCAGCGACTTGACGGAGCTGATTTTCTTTTCGTGAATCAGGATATAGGGCTTTTCGAGCACACAGGTCCGCTCTTCCGGATTGGTGATAAAGTGCGGGCTCAGATACCCCTTGTCAAACTGCATACCTTCGAGCAGTTCGACCGTCGTCTCCAGCGACTGGCCTTCCTCGACGGTAATCACGCCGTCCTTGCCGACCTTCTCCATCGCCTCCGCCAGGGTCTTGCCGATTTGCGCATCATGGTTGGCCGAACATGTAGCCACCTGCTCAATCTGCTTGCTGGACTCGACGGGAATCGACATCTTCTTGAGTTCTTCGACAATCGCCTCGACGGCCTTGTCGATGCCGCGCTTGACCTGAATGGGATTAGCGCCGGCGGTAATATTCTTGAGCCCCTCCTCAAAGATGGCCTCGGCCAGTATCGTCGCCGTGGTGGTTCCGTCGCCGGCGACGTTGGATGTCTTGGAGGCCACTTCCTTGACCATCTGAGCGCCCATGTTTTCATAGGCGTCTTCGAGTTCGATTTCTTTGGCGACCGTGACACCGTCTTTGGTGACGGTCGGAGAGCCGAAGGATTTTTCAATGATGACGTTGCGGCCGCACGGCCCCAGCGTAATCTTTACAGCACGGGCCAGTTTGCGAATTCCCTCGCGAATGGCCGCTCGGGCTTCCGTATTGTATGCGATCTTTTTGGCTGCCATACGTTCCTTTCTCCTGTCCGAAAAAACTGGATTGTTTATCCCGCTTTACGATTCGATGATGGCCATGATATCCGATTCGTCCATAATCAGATACTCTTTGCCGTCAATTTTGATTTCAGTTCCCGCATAACTGGCAAACAGGACTTCCTGGCCTTTCTTGACGGTCATCTCCGCCCTCTTGCCGTCCTCCAGAAGCTTGCCCTCTCCGACTGCAATCACTTTGCCCCTTCGGGGTTTTTCCTTGGCCGTATCCGGCAGCACAATCCCTCCGGCTGTTTTGTTTTCCGCTTCCACTCTCTGGATAAGCACCTTGTCTGCTAAGGGCCGAATCTTCATAGTTCTCGACTCCTTTTCCCAAAAAAAATCCTACTTGACCATTTCACTCTTTCGGGTCACCGCAAAAAACCCATGTACGATGGGAGCCGTTGAGCAAATCATGTACCAGCCGGAAATCTTCCTTCAGAAAAACGATTCTATCTCTTTCCAGGTCCGTTAGTTAGAATATCCTTATCCGCCGGACAATCCCTGACAAAATTACAGGGGACCTGTTCTATACTTCAGAGAGACCTGCCACCATGACAGGGAAAAAGAGAACCAGTTGAAATTCTATCCAGATAATCGACATAAAACAGCAATTAAGAACGGTGATTTGTGGGTGATTTGTGATTGACTTTTTTAAAGTCCTTTCTACAATCTCGCAGATTTTGTGTCCACACGGAAACACGAGCAAATAGGTTAAGGAAAAAATGACCCAAATTAATAAGTTCATCAGAGAAAAACTGGACGCAAAGAGTCTTCGTCTTCTGGAAGCTGTCAACAACCCCTCTCTCCATGCCTTCATCGAAGACGCTGTCAGACTAACGGAACCGGATAGAATTCGGGTCTTCAGCGACAGTGCGGAAGACATAGCTCTGATCCGTCAAATGGCCCTCAACGGCGGCGGCGAACACCCCCTCAAAACCCCCGGGCATACCTACCACTTCGACGGCCCCAATGACCAGGGACGAGACACGTTCAGCACCCGCTATCTGCTTCCGAAAGATATGGAGCTGGGGGCCAGCTTAAACTCCATTGACCGCACCGAGGGTCTGGAGGAGGTCCGCGGGTTCCTAAAGGGCTCGATGAAAGGCAAGACAATGCTCATCTGCTTCTGGTGCCTTTGCCCGACCAACTCCGACTTCTCGATTTCCTGCGTCCAGATTACAGATTCTCCCTATGTTGCTCACAGCGAAAGTATTCTGTATCGGCCGGGCTACGAACAGTTCAAAAAACTGCCGCCCGATGGAGAGTTCTTCCGCTTCCTTCATTCCGAAGGCGAAACGGATGAAACCGGCTGCTCGATTCACTGGCAGAAGCGGCGGGTCTATATCGATCTGATTGCCGACACCGTCTATTCCGTCAACACGCAGTATGCCGGCAACACCGTGGGACTGAAAAAACTGGCCCTGCGGCTGGCCATCCAGAAAGCCAGCAAAGAGGGCTGGCTGGCGGAACATATGTTCATCATGGGCATCCGCGGCCCCCGGAATCGAACCACGTATTTTGTCGGGGCTTTTCCCTCGGCCTGCGGAAAGACCTCCACGGCGATGCTGCCGGGACAGACCATCATCGGAGACGACATCGCCTATTTCCGCAAACGGAACGGCCGGATGTACTGCGCGAATGTCGAGCAGGGCATCTTCGGCATTATCTGTGATGTCAATCCGGACGACGATCCGGTTATTTACAAAGCCCTCGTCACGCCGGGTGAAGTCATCTTCGGCAACGTCCTCATCGCCGACGGAAAGCCCTATTGGGAAGGAATGGGCTGCGAGATTCCTGAACGCGGCATCAATTTTCAGGGGGAATGGTACAAAGGCAAAAAAGATGCAGAGGGCAAAGAGATTCCGCCCTCACACAAAAACGCCCGCTACACCCTTCGGCTGTCGGCCCTGGATAATCTGGACCCGCAGGCGGATAACCCGGAAGGCGTTCCCATCGGCGCAGTGATTTACGGCGGCCGCGACAGTGACACCCTTGTGCCCATCGAGCAGGCCTTCAACTGGACTGAGGGAATCATCACCAAAGGCGCATCCATCGAATCGGAGACGACAGCCGCCACACTCGGTCAGGCCGGCGTTCGGAAGTTCAACATCATGGCCAATCAGGATTTTGTGTCGATTCCTCTTGGCCGCTATATCCAGAACAACCTCGATTTTGCCGACGGTGTAAGCAATCCGCCTCCGATTTTCTCCGTCAATTATTTCCTGCGGGACGAAAAAAATGAGTTTCTCACGGGAAAACTGGACAAAATGGTCTGGCTGCTTTGGGCGGAGCGGCGGGCTCACAACGAACTGGATGCCATCAAAACCCCGACCGGCTGGATTCCCCGGTATGAGGACCTGGTGCCGCTCTTCCGCGAAAAGCTCGGCAAAACCTACACCAAAGAAGCGTATCAAAAACAGTTCACCATCCGTGTGGACAAACTGATTGAAAAGTTTGACCGCGTGGAGAAAATTTATCGGGACAAAGTGCCGGATACACCACAGATTGTTTATGACACCTTCGAAAACGTCCGGCAGCGTCTGCGGTCGGCCCGCAGACATTACGGCCCGCTCATCAGCCCGTTTGATTTGACAGCGTAAACCCGCTCAAACCGACAAACAAAAAAGCCGCAGAGGTGTGTCCTGCGGCTTTTTTTGCTTCAGCGGCTCAGCCAGGAAATATTGAGCTGTTCCGGATGAGACTGTTTGTGCCATTTCAGCTGCAGCAGGTCCCACAGATAGACCTTCTTGGCGGAGCCGTCCATAAAACCGACATTAATGCCCTTGTTGTGCCGGTTAATCAGCAGACGGGAAATATCATTCTGCCAGATTTCGCCGCTGAAAGAACGGATATCCTCCCAGTATGTTGCCGTAACAATACTGACGTTTTCGGTCGGGTCTGCATCCGTATTCTCCGGGTTCGTGCCAAACCACACACAATCCATAATCATTGGAATCAGGGCCGTTGCGGACGAGGCCATGGCCGGGCCCCTCCAGTGCAGCTGAGGTTTGTAGCGCCACCCGATGTGTTTGGGCGGGTTGACATCATTAATCCACCAGTTGATGCCGTAACTGCCGTAGTTCTTATCTGTGGAATTGGTCAGCCGATGCCCCCGCATCAAAGCTCCGCCGTCGCCGGTATCGCCCCAATAAGCAAATGTGGCCCCATAGCCCCGAGCCGCTGGGTCCGGATGGGGCTGTGCAGCCGAAGGGCAGAGGCGGATTTTGTCAATTTCGCCGTAATATGGCGACAAAATCGGCATCCACTGCCCCTGCTGGAGTTCCGGATTTTGATTGGAGTTGTATTCAATCCAGAAACGCCCGTTGTTGTCCTGCGTATAAGACAAAAAGACAAGTCCCCATTGGCGCTGGTTGGAACGGCAGATGACCTCCTGGGATTTCGCCCGGGCCTTCTTGAGCGAAGGCACGATAATCGCAACCAGCATGGCCATCACAGCCATCACAACCAGCAGCTCCAAAAGCGTAAACGCCCTTTTTGGATGTCCTTTGGTATCCATCTTTGTTCCCTTTATACAGCACAATCGTTTGTACATTTGAATACTATCACTTTTCACGGCCGATGTCAACTCTTTTCCCTACAGGTTCAAAAAAAGTTAGCAATCGTTTGCTATGCTCGACTTATAGGACGCCTCACCCCTGCTTGTCCCCCACGAAAAAGTTCAAAAATTCTGTTTTTTCCCGAAGCGGCTCTTCCTTGTAAAGCCCATTCTGACATTTTCCGAAGCCGAAAATGGAAAACAAGCAGGCGTACCGGCTGAAATCTGTTGCGAAAGGAGAAGACCAATGTCCAGCAATTTCCTATCCCTCCCGGCCAGGCTGTCTGTGCTTTTGGCGGCCGCTGTGATGGTTTTAGCTCCGACGAAACTGCCGGCATCCTCTTCAGGAACCGATGACGAAACCCTTCGGAAAAAACTCGAAGAAGTGTCCGCTGCACTCAATGAACTGAACGCCCAGCGGGAAAAACTGCTGCAGGAAAAAGAACAGCTTCAAATCCAGCTGTGGGGCAGCGTTCCGCAGGAAGAAAAGGAAACCGAAGAATACACCGAACCGCAGGACTTATTCGAAATGTCGATCGTGGACCTAATGAACTTGGATGTGCTGCCGGTCGGAACCCTCACCAAATCCGCCCGGCGCATCTCGCCGGCGGCCATCACCACCATCACCCAGGAACAAATCTGGCAGTCCGGCGCCCACAGTCTCAACGAACTGCTGGAAATCTATATCCCCGGACTCCAATACAGCATTCAGGAATGGGAGTTTCCGCACATCGGAATCCGGGGCATCACCGGCGACCGCGATGATAAATATCTGCTGCTGGTCAACGGACGTGTGCTCAATGAGCGCGGGCACTACGGCGCCCTCAGCGAACGGGACCTGCCGCTTCTGGCCGATATTCATCATATCGATGTGATTCGCGGGCCCGGTTCGGCGATTTACGGTCCCGGCGCCATCTCCGGCGTCATCAATATCGTCACCGAAAACGGCCTGACCTTTCGGGGGACGGAAGTGACGGCCAAGGCCGGAGCCGTCGAAAATTTCGGCTCTATTGAAATCAAGCACGGACGAAAATTCAGCAAAGACAGCGGGGCCTATTTCTATTTCGGACTGGACAAGTATGAAGGCGCCTCTCAGGACTGGACGCCGTATGTGTCCGGCAAATGGTTTACGTCGTGGGGCGATGGGTATACCGTCCGACCGGGCCGGCCGGTTCCGTTTTCGGTGGTCAACGACAACCAGGCGTGGGCCCAAAGCCCTCGGCTGAAGTTTCACACGCAATATACCAACGGCAATTTTGACTTCTGGGCCCGTTTGTCGCGGGGCGGGCTGGACTACATCAATCCGCTGGAGGCCTACAACAACCCGGCCGCCGCCGGCTGGACGTGGGGCCCGGAATGGTGGCAGCCCGCCGGACAGCAGGCCCCGTCGGGCACCGGCTATCAGCAGTTCACGGTGTTTGCCAAATACCTGCACGAGCTCAGCGACACCTTCAATATCGAATATATCCTCAGCTATGACACCTTCCGGTATATGCGCCGCGATTTTTCGAACAACTACAACCGCCACGATGAAGATGAAATCTTCGCCAAGGCCCTGGCCCGCTGGACGCCCGACGAGCGTCATTCCGTCGCCCTCGGCGCAGAACTGTCTCTGGAAAGCTTCAACTCAATGTCCGGCGGAAACTTTAACGCCTGGCGCATCAGCACCTATGACTGGGACAAAGAGGCCTGGACGACGGCCACATATTCCGGTCTCGGCGAATGGCAGTGGACTCTGACGGACTCCGTAACGCTCTTTCTGGGCGGCCGAGTGGACAAAAACAGTTATACCGATACGCTCTATTCCCCCCGTGCCGCCGTGGTGTACTCTTTAACCCCGCGGGACACCCTCAAATTCATCACGGCCCGGTCGGTACGGATGCAGAACGCCGAAGAATCCCGCCTGCGCTGGCTGGAAACCAAAGACACCAGCGATGCCGAAGAACTGGACAACCTGGAGATTCGATGGGAGCGGCAGCACAATGACAATCTCTGGTTTGCCTTCAGCGGCTTTACCAGCAAACTCGATGCAATTGCATGGGATGTCGCTTCGGTCTCCACAACCAACGTCGGCCTTCAGAAATCCTGGGGACTGGAGGGTGAGTTTACGTACAAAAAAGACAGCTGGAATCTCAGCGCCTCTCACAGTTATGTGACCTTGACCGATTTTGACCTTCGGGAGGGAATGAGCACCTACCTGGTCTCCGGCGACCGGCTGTCCAGCTGGAGCGACCACATCACCAAGGTGCAGGCCGGCTATCAATTCAATCCGAACTGGTCTCTGCTGACCTCCGCCCGCATCTATTGGGGCTTTCCGGGTGCGGAGGACTATGCCGAGGCCCATGATACAATCGACGAGGGCTTTTCGGATGCATATGACGCCGCCGTTTTCCTGAACATGGGGCTGCGGTATCAGAAAGAAAAAATCAGCATGGGATTGGACGGCACCAACCTGCTCGGATTTATTGACAAGAAATACAACCGGCGCCTGCGTGTGCAGGGCAACTGCAACGACTATCGTTCCACCGCCCCCTCCGTGCTTTTTTCTCTGAAATATCATTTCTGAAAATTTTGAAGGGCTGCTTGGAAAAGCGGCCCTTCATTTCCCTGTCTTTTTCCAGCAGTTCTGCTTTAGAATTCTCAGAGGGTTAATTTCTCCCGGCTTCTGGTTTTTTCTTAGTTTCCTGCTATTCTAAAGGGCCTATGAAAAAGGACTATGACATTGTGGTTGTCGGGGGCGGACATGCGGGAGCGGAAGCGGCCTGGGCGGCCTCGCGGATGGGCGCCCGGACGCTGCTGCTGACGCTGTCGCGCGACACCATCGCCAAGATGAGCTGCAACCCGGCCATCGGCGGCATCGGCAAGGGCCAGCTGGTTCGCGAAATCGATGCGCTCGGCGGTCTGATGGGTCGGGCCATCGACGCAACGGGCATTCAGTTTCGCGTCCTGAACCGCTCCAAAGGCCCCGCCGTCCAAAGTCCCCGCGCGCAGGCCGACAAATACGCCTACAAGGACTGGATTCGCACCGCCCTCGAAGATGCGGACAATCTGGATATTGCGGAGGGAATGGCCGCCGAGATTCTTCTGGCCCACGGACGCGTTTCGGGTCTGGCCTGTACCGACAGCCGCATCTTTCGTACAAAGGCGGTCATTTTGACTACGGGCACCTTCCTGGGCGGCATCTTGCACTGCGGCCCCGAAAAATGGCCCGGCGGGCGGCTGGGCGAGCCGGCCTGCAACGAACTGTCCGACTGTCTGCGCCGGCTGGGACTGACCGTCCGACGGCTCAAAACCGGCACACCCGTGCGGCTGGACGCCCGCACCGTGGATTTGGACAAACTGGAGGTCCAGCCGGGCGATGAACCCCCGGTGCCGTTTTCGTTTCTGACCGATTCGATTCAGCAGCCGCAGGTGCCCTGCTGGATTACCTACACCAACGAGGCTGTCCACAAACTCCTGCGCGACAACCTCCACCGGGCGCCGATGTTTACCGGCCAGATTGAGTCGGTCGGCCCGCGGTACTGTCCGAGCATCGAAACCAAAATCGTTCGATTTGCCGACAAGAACCGTCATCAGATTTTTCTGGAGCCCGAAGACCGCGCTGTGACGACGATTTACTGCAACGGCATCAGCACCTCCGTGCCCAAAGATGTGCAGGAGGAAATGCTGCGGCTGATACCCGGCACCGAAAACGCCCGGATTGTTCACTATGCCTACGCCATCGAATACGACTACTGCCCGGCCACCCAGCTGAAAATCAATCTCGAAAGCCGCCGAATCCCCGGGCTTTTTATGGCGGGCCAAATCAACGGCACCACCGGCTATGAAGAGGCCGCCGCGCTGGGGCTGACGGCGGGCATCAATGCCGTCCTGTCCGTCCGCGGGCAGGAGCCCTTTGTCCTCGGGCGCGACCAGGCCTATATCGGCGTGATGCTCGATGACCTGCTGACCCGCGAAATTGATGAACCCTATCGGATGTTTACCTCTCGTGCCGAATATCGGCTCACGCTCCGTTCGGACAACGCCGATGTGCGGCTGACACCGCTGGGCCGGCGGTTGGGGCTGGCGGATGACGCCCGCTGGCAGGCCTTTCAAGACAAACAAAAGCAGATGGAGGAGCTGACGGCCTATCTGCGTTCCGTACGGGTCTCGGGCAAGTCGCTTTGGGAATGGCTTCAGCAGCCCGACCATCCGCTTTCCGAAGACCTCAACAGCAATGAAACGGTTCGGCAGATGAATCTGCCCCGACAGGTCCTCGAGGCCGTCTCGATTGCCGCCAAATATGAGGGCTATCTCCAGCGTCAGCAGCGGCAAATCGAGCGGTTCCGCCGGCTCGAAAACGTCCGCCTGCCGGAGGGGCTGGATTATTTCCAGGTCCCGCACCTGCGGTATGAGGCCAAAGAAAAACTGACGGCCTTTCGCCCGTACACGCTCGGGCAGGCCTCCCGAATCGGCGGCATTACCCCTGCGGACATCGATGTGCTGGCCATTTACCTGCGAAAAACCGTAAGCGCTTGACAGAAAAACAGATAAAACGGTACAGACCGCAGGATACCCCCAAAAATCATCGAAAAATCCCTCAATCCTGCTTGCATTTCAGGGACGCGGATGGTATGTTTCTTTTTTTGCTGAATGGCTTTCAGCCGACGGGTAGGTAGCTCAGGTGGTAGAGCAACGGACTGAAAATCCGTGTGTCGGCGGTTCGAGTCCGCCCCTGCCCAGTTTCGTTTCTCCATGGAAAATTTGCCAAAAAACCGCAAAAAATATTCCCCTTTGCATTCCCTCCGGAGATTGTACTAAGAAAAACGCCGGTTTTGCCCTGTTGTTGCATCGGGCCCTTCTTTATACTACACTGTTTGTCCAAAAAGAAAGAGTACAAAAAATGTCTCGAAACGAAAATCAGAGGCAATCCGGTATCGTCCCTCTTGCAGCAGGAAAGAAGCCCCAATGAACAGTCTGTCCGCCCGCCCTTTAAAAATGCAGTTTCCCCGAACGCTGGTCTGGGGTCCCAACTGCACTGAGCAGTTTATTGAAGACCTGCGGGGTCAGAATCTCCGCCGTGTTCTGCTTGTGACGGCTCGGCCGCTTCAGCCCCTTGCGGCCTCCATCACGGCGGCTCTTCAGGACAGAGGAATTTCGGCCTCAGTGGATGACACCATCAATCAGGAACCGACAATCGAGATGCTCGAATCCTCTCTGGAGCGCAGCCGAACGCTTGATTTTGAGGCGGTCATCGGTCTGGGCGGAGGCAGCGCGCTGGACACGGCCAAACTGATAGCAGCCCTGGCCCGGAGCCGGCAGAAGCCGGATGAAGTTTTCGGCATCGGCAAACTGACAGGGCGAACCATCCGGCTGGTCTGTCTGCCCACGACCTCCGGCACCGGCAGTGAGGTCTCCCCGAACGCCATTCTTGTAGATCGGGACAAAAAGAAAAAAGGCGTCATCAGCGAATTCCTTGTGCCCGATGCCGCATATGTTGATCCGCTGCTGACGCGGACCGTTCCTCCGCCGGTGACGGCGGCAACCGGAATGGATGCGCTGGTTCACTGCATCGAGGCCTATGCCAACCGAGGGGCCCATCCGATGACGGACCTTTACGCGCTGGAGGGCATCCGGCTGATTTCGGCCCATCTGAAAGCAGCCGTGGAGAACGGCGAAGACCTCAATGCCCGGTCGGCTCTTTCGCTGGGGAGTCTGTACGGCGGTTTATGTCTTGGGCCCGTCAATACCGCCGCCGTTCACGCGCTGGCTTATCCGCTCGGCGGGGAATTTCACATCCCCCACGGCCTTTCCAACGCTGTGCTGCTGCCGTATGTGATGGAATTTACCCTTTCGGCCGCCCCGGCACGGTATGCACAAATTGCAGAAGCCCTCGGCGTCCAACGCGCTGCGACGGAGGAGGAAACGGCCCGGCGGGGCGTGGAGGCAATTCGTCAGCTGTGCACAGCATGCGGGATTCCTCTCCGGCTGTCCGAACTGGGTCTGCCGAAGACGGCGCTGGAGAAAATGGCGGAATCCGCCATGACCGTCACCCGACTTCTGAAGAACAACCTGAGGGAAGTAACCTACGAAGATGCGGTTTCCATTTATCGAAAGGCCTGGTAAATGAATACAGGGAAACAATACGGCGGCCTGATTGTCCCGATGGTGACCCCCTTTGCCTCGGGGCGGATTGACCGAGAGGCGGTCTGCCGGATTATTGACTACCTGACTGACGGCGGAACGGCGGGCATTTTTGTCCTCGGAACTACCGGCGAAGCCCCCTCTATCAGCCCGGAGCAAAAAAAGGAGCTGGTCGAGATAACTGTTCGCCATACTAAAGGACGGGCCCGGGTTTATGCAGGAATCTCCGACAATTGTTTTGAAAACTCCGTCCGAGCAGCCCGGACGTACTTTGCCCTCGGGGTCGAAGCGGTCGTCGCCCACCTGCCGTGGTACTACTCCCTGAATGATGCAGAAATTCAAGGGTATTTTCAATCGCTGGCCGATGAAATCGACGGACCGCTGATGCTGTACAACATCCCGAAAACAACTCATATGTCGATTCCTATCGAAGGGATTGAACGGTTAAGCCGCCATTGCCATATCGTGGGAATCAAAGATTCGGCGGATGACCCGGAGCGGATGGAACAGATGATAAAAACCTTCGCTCATCGGGAGGACTTCTGCTATGTCCTCGGCTGCGCCAAATGGAGCGCCAAAGCCGTGCTGCTCGGAGCCGACGGCATCGTGCCCAGTTCCGCCAATCTGGTCCCGCAGCTGTATCGGGACTTGTTCGAAAGCGCCCGGTGCGGCAATCAAACCGCCGCCTTTGAGCTGCAGGAGCAGACAAACAGGATTTCGTCGCTCTATCAGGAAAACCGCTCTCTGGGGCAGTCCCTGGCTGCCTTGAAAATAATGATGTCGCTGGCGGGCCTTTGCGGTCCGGAGATGCTCAAACCTCTTCAAACAGCGGACGCCGCCTTGAAAATTGAGCTGGAAAACCGGATGATGAAAATACCTGCCTTGAAGACCTTACTCGAGAAGAAAAAGGGACTCTAAATGGAACGTTCGATTCGGCCGATTATCGGCATTACAATGGGAGATCCGGCGGGAATCGGGCCGGAAATAGCCGCCAAAGCACTGGCCGCAAAAGGAATCTACGAAACGGCCAGACCGCTGGTAATCGGCGATGTGCGGGTGATTGAACGGGGGGTTCGGATTGTCCGTGCCCAGGTAAAGGTGCGGGCCGTCTCGGAGGTCTCCGAGGCCCGATTTGAACACGGAACCATCGAGGTTCTGGACCTAAAAAACGCAGACCCCCGCTCGTTTGAGATTGGGAAGGTCTCGGCATCGGCCGGCAAAGCCGCCTTCGAGGCCGTCGTGAAAGCGATTGAACTGGCGATGAACCGGAAAATTGATGCCGCCGTAACCGGCCCCATCAGCAAGGAGGCCCTGCATCTGGCCGGATACCCGTATTCCGGCCATACGGAAATCTTCGCCGAATACACCAAGACCAAAGACTACGCCATGCTTCTGGTCGAGGGAGCGATGCGGGTGGTGCATGTGACCACACATGTTTCCCTGAGGCGCGCCTGCGACCTTGTCAAAAAAGAAAGGGTTCTGAAGGTCATCCAGCTGGCGGATGCCGCATGCAAACGACTGGGCATCGCAAAACCGACCGTCGGAGTAGCCGGCTTAAATCCGCATGCCGGCGAAGGAGGTTTGTTCGGAGATGAAGAACAAAAGGAAATCATTCCGGCTGTCCAGGCGGCCCGAGCAATGGGCATTTCAGCGGAGGGACCTGTTCCGGCGGATACATTATTTTCCAAAGTAAAAGGCGGACAGTATGATATCGCCGTGGCTATGTATCACGACCAGGGGCATATTCCCGTGAAGGTAACGGGGTTCTTTTTCAATCCTCAGAGCCGCAAGTGGGAATCGGTTCGGGGAGTCAATATTACACTGGGGCTGCCGATTATTCGAACATCCGTCGATCACGGAACCGCTTTTGACCAGGCAGGAAAAGGAACCGCCGTCCAGGAAAGTCTGATTCACGCGATTGAATACGCCGTCAAACTGGCTTCCTGAAAGAACGCAGCGGGGACACGGGATGATTGTGGTGATAGCAGATGACTTTTCGGGTGCAGCGGAACTTGCCGGTATCGGATTTTGTGCCGGGCTCCGCACGCAGGTCCAGACGGATTTTTCCCCGGATACGCAGGCCGAGCTTCTGGTTCTGGACACCAACTCGAGGTCCTGCCCGCCGTCGGAGGCGGCCTTCCGCGTTCGAAAGGCCGTCCGGCAAATCAAGGAAGCCGGCATCGCCATCGACTGGCTTTACAAAAAAACTGACTCGGTTTTGCGGGGACCGATTGCTGCCGAATTGCTTGAACTGATGAAAATCCTGAACATCCCGAGGGTGCTTCTGGTGCCTGCCAACCCCTCGCAAGGCCGGATTGTCCGAGACGGCCGCTATTTTGTGAATCAGAAGCCCCTGGACCGGACGGATTTTGCCAAAGACCCGGAATATCCGGCCAAGTCCTCTGATGTACTTGAATTATTGGGATTGTCTTCCTCCCCGGATGCCGGTGTGCTGAAACCCGGACAGAAGCTTCCCGACAGGGGAATCCGGCTCGGCCAGGCGGAAACCAGCCGGGACCTTCAGGTCTGGGCCGAATGCCTCGAACCACAAACCCTTGCAACCGGAGCAGCGGATTTCTTCACCGCCATTCTCCAAGCCAAAGGATTTCGTCTCGATGCCGCGATGAGCCGGACGCCTTTCCGGGCCCGACCGCCGGCCCTGTTCGTGTTCGGCAGCGGCTCTGCATACAGCCGCACAATCCTGCAGAAAGCACACCGGCTGGGCCGCACCGTGTATCAAATGCCGGATGAGCTCTTTTCCTGCAGAGACCGATTCAGCGAATCAGAGCTGCCTGTACAAAGATGGGCCGAGCAGATTGCGGCGGCCTTTGAGAAGGAGGACTGCGTCGCCGCCGCCATTGACAGACCCGTTGTTCCAGACCCTCTCTTCGCCCGCACTCTGGCGGCTGTGACGGCGATTATGGTGCAGGAGGTATCCGACCGCATCCGCATCAGGGAGTACTATATTGAAGGCGGCGCCACGGCCTCTGCCGTTATCCGCCGGCTGGGATGGAGCCGCTTTGACATATCCGCACGGCCGGCTCCCGGCGTCGTACAGATGCGCATCGCGAAAAAGGAAGACTGCTTCTTGACCGTAAAGCCGGGCAGTTATTCGTGGCCTGAACCCATCCTGAACCTCTTTTTGAAAGGCATCTCCTGTGCAAACGGAAACCCTTCACTGGATTGACTGGACCATCATTGCCGCCTACATCGGGCTGATTGCTTACCTCGGCAAGCGATTTGCAGAAAAAGGAAAATCGACGGACGGGTATTTTGTAGGGAGCCGTTCGATTCCGGCCTGGGCAATCGGGATGTCTGTGCTGGCCACCCTGATCAGCAGTGTCACGTTTTTGGCCTATCCCGGGCAGGGATTCAGCGGCAACTGGATTCTTTTGGTGCAGGGGCTGGCCGTCCCCGTCACGCTCCTGACGTTTATCTGGTTTATTGTTCCCCTGTATCGAAAATTCATCGGCCTGAGCGCCTATGAATATTTTGAAAAGCGGTTTGGCTTCTTCGCCCGACTGTACAGCTCTCTGGGATTTGTAATGATGCATTTTACGAAGATGGGGACCGTCTTTTATCTGCTGGCGCTGGCCCTGGCTTCGATGACCGGCCAAAACACCTATCTGATTGTTCTGCTGGTCGGAATCGTAACGATTCTTTATACGTGGGCGGGAGGCATTGAAGGGGTCATCTGGATGGACGTCATTCAGGGATTGATTCTCATTGCCGGCGGGATTGTCTCCTGCGTCCTCCTGCTGGCCAAAGCCCCCCAGGGTCCGGCCGCCCTGCTTCAGACCGCCTGGGAGAACGGCAAAATGAGCATGGGGCCGTTCAGCTGGGACTTCACGCGGCTGACCTTTTGGGTGATGTTCATCAACGGAGTATTTTACGCCGTCCAGAAATACGGCACCGACCAAACCATCGTGCAGCGCTTCCTGGTGGCCAAAACAGACCGAAAAGCCGTCAAGGCCGCTCTGATGGGAACCCTCCTGTGCGTGCCGGTCTGGACCTTATTTATTTTTATCGGGACCCTGCTGTGGGCCTACTACCGCACGGCGCCGGGTCTGCTGCCGGCCGGCATTACCGGGGATCAGGTCTTCCCGTATTTTATTATGACGCAGATTCCGGCCGGTTTGACGGGGCTGATTGTCGCCGCTTTGTTTTCGGCGGCCATGTCCACGCTCGATTCGGATTTGAATTGTCTGGCGGCGGTCGGCATCGAAGATTTTTACCGGCGTTTCCGGCCCGATGCAGCCGACCGAGACTGTCTGCGGCTGGGAAAAATGATTATTCTGGTCTGCGGCCTTATTTCGGTAGGCATCGCCTGTCTGTATGTCCGATGGGGAGGGGAAGCCATTCTCGGCACGCTATTCGGATTGTATGCTGTTTTTTCCGGCGGGATTGCCGGCATTTTTCTGCTGGCCTTTTTTACCGTACGCACCAATCGAAAAGGGCTGAATACGGGCATCGCCGCCTGCGTTCTGTTTACGGCCTATGCCGTCCTGACCTCTACGAAATTTGACCTGGGCGGCCCCCAAAAACAGCTGATTGTGGACTTGGGGAAATTCAATTTCCCCCATCATCCGTATATGGTGGGGGTTTACAGCCACATCGTCCTGTTTGTCGTTGGATATCTGGCCAGCTTCTTTTTCAAGCCGGAGCGGGATATTCGAGAATTGACGTTCTACGGCTGGCGCGACCAGCATCGGTCGGCCCAAGCCGCATCCGAAACCGACAGCCGTTCGGGAATGTTTTCCTCCGAATAGACCTTTAATCGGCGGATTGGCAACTTCGGCAGCTGGACAGTTCCGGCTTTTCCGTTTGACTCCGAACCCAAAAAAGCATTAAATGCCAGGATAAAAAGGCGATAAAAGCACCCCCGTCAGGAGAGGAAAGGGAGTCTATGGAAACGGTTTGGGGCCTGCTGCTGGGACTGGTAAGCGGGGTGATGACCGGCAGTTTTTCACTGCCGATGAAGAAAACCGTCCGATGGTCCTGGGAAGCCGTCTGGCTGGTATGGTCTGTTTGTGCTCTGCTCATTATCCCCTGGACAATCACCTTTTTCACAGTCCCTGACATAGGGGCTGTTCTTCGTCAATCCAATCTCCGCGATATCGGTCTGGTGTATGCGTTCGGTCTTGGGTGGGGACTGGGGGCGGTCTTCTTCGGCCGGAGCATCGCCATGATCGGAATCAGTCTGGCTTTTGCCCTGTGCATCGGTTTTGCGACAGCCCTTGGCACCCTAATCCCGATGCTGAAAAACCCGCAGATTTTCGGAACCGCTCCGGGCCTGTGGTCCGTCGCAGGCATCCTCGTGATGGCCGTCGGAATTGTCCTCTGTGCCGCCGCCGGCCGACAGAAGGAAAAACAAATGCAGCAAGCCGCCGCAGGATCTGCATCCTCCGCCGGCCGAATGATGCTCGGACTTCTGCTGGCCACCCTCGGCGGAATCTTCAGCTCGATGCTGAACTTTGCCTTCAATTTCAGCGGCAGCATTACAAAAGCGGCCGTTTCGGTCGGCGCCTCCGCCGCCAGCGCATCGGACCCGGTTTGGGCGGTCACCCTGCTGGGCGGCTTGACCACAAACGTCATCTACTGCTCGTTTCTGCTTTCGCGAAACCGAACATGGGCGGATTACAAAAAAGCCGGCACGGCGTCGCACTGGGTTCTGGCGGCCCTGATGGGAGCTATCTGGATGCCGTCCATCGCCCTGTACGGCCGGGCGGCTGTAATGATGGGCCGGCTGGGAAGTTCGGCGGGCTGGGGGCTGTACATGGGCATCGTAATTCTGGTCTCGACGCTGTGGGGATTTGCCGCGGGAGAATGGCGGGGCATTCGCGGCAAACCCATCGGGCTGATTGTGCTCGGCGTGGTTTGTCTGCTGATTGCAATTGTCTTCATCGGATACGGAGCTGCAGGAGCCGGTCATGGGAATGTTTGACACGACAGGACGGGCCAAACACACGGAAGGCCGCAAGGCCGATACGCTGCGAAAACTGGAGCGGATGCAAAAAACGCTGCGGCACGAGGAACCGGACCGCGTCCCCATCAGCGATTTCTTCTGGGGAAGTTTTATTCGACGATGGCGGGAGGAACTCGGACTGCCGGACGATGCCAACCCCTATTTTTATTATGACCTGGACTGGATTGTCACCACGCCGAATATGGACCCGTGGATCCGGCCGTTTGAAACGCTGAAGGAAACCGAAAAGGAAGTGGTTGTGAAAACGGGCTTCGGTGCGATTCTTCGGAAGAAATTTGATGCCCCGATGCCGGAATTTATTGATTTTGAAACCGACACCATCGAAAAACTGGAGGCGGCTCAGTTTGATGACCCGTATGACAAGAGACGTTATTTTTCAGCCGGAGACAATCAAATCGCCGGCGTCGGGGATGGATTCGAGCGCAACAGCCCGGCCTGGATTGAGACCGTCCGTTCGCTGTGGCCGGATTTCCCCGTCTTTGGAAGCATCATTGAATGCAACGAATGCCTGACCCGGCTGATCGGTGTAGAAAACAGCATGCTCTGGATCGGAATGTACCCGGAGCGGATGGGGAACATCATCAACCGAATCGGACAGTTTTACCTGGACTGTGCAAAGGCGCAAATCGCCGCCGCCGAAGGGCTGCTGGACGGCTTTGTCATCTGGGGCGATGTGGCCTACCGCCGCAACCTGTTCTTCTCTCCCGAGTACTGGCGGCGGTATTTCAAGCCCTGGGTCAAGGCGATAGCTGATTATGCACACCAAAACAATCTGATGGTGATTTATCACGGGTGCGGCAATATCAATTCCATTCTGGCTGATTTCATCGAAATCGGCATCGATGCCTTAAATCCTCTGGAAGCCAAGGCCGGGCTGGATGCCGTCCAGCTCCGCCGGCAGTACGGGCATCGGCTGGGAATCTGCGGCAACAGCGATATTCAGATTTGGGAAACCGGCGACCGGCAGCAGATTCGCCGGGAGGTGCTGCGAAAACTGAATGCCGCCAGAGGCGGCGGATATATCTTCCAGTCGGACCATTCGGTATCAGGCGCCGTATCCGGAAAAACCTATGATTTCATCGTGAACCTGGTGCGTCAATACGGTCAGTATCCGCTTCATCTGGGAGAATTCGATGAGGCGATAGAAACCTTCTGAGAAGACAGAGAAAGGAAGGACAATGAAACGGTTTGGAAGCGTAATCGAAGTCCGGAAAGAAAAACTGGACGAATACGTAAAACTGCACGCAAATGTCTGGCCGGGCGTGCTGAAAATGATTCAAGCGTGCAACATTCGCAACTATTCGATTTTTCTGCGGAAACTGCCGGACGGAAAATATTATTTGTTCAGCTATTTTGAATATGTCGGCCGGGACTTTGACGCGGATATGGCCAAAATGGCCGCCGACCCCACTACGCAAAAATGGTGGGCGGTCTGCAAACCCTGCCACCTCCCCTTCCCCGACCGCAAGGAAGGAGAATGGTGGGCCTCAATGGAAGAAGTCTTCCACTGTGATTAACTCGAAAAAACCCGGCAAAAACCCCAAAGGGCGGAAAAAACGCCTTGTTTTCCATTTTTCGAGATGTCCTGCTTCCAATTTTTCCCTTTCGAATCAATCTATATAGAGTATCTCTGGTTGTGAAAAACGTTGGACCCTTCGATGGGCAACTTTCAACCTCGCAAGAAAAGGAACTTTGGAATGAAAACGCAGGGTACTTTGCTGAAAAGCACAATTGTGGCGGCATTGGGCGGCTTGTTGTTCGGTTTTGATACAGCCGTCATTTCTGGTGCGGAAAAGACCCTCGAGCGGCTCTATCACAATCAATATCTTTCTGCAGCGCAGCGGTTCGGACGTCCGGACCTTCCCGCCGGTCAAAGCGAAGAGGCTCTCCCCATTCTGCAAAGGACCTCTTTCTGGCATGGGACGGTGGTTGCCAGCGCCCTGATCGGCACCGTAATCGGCTCGCTGCTGTTCGGAAGACCCGCCGACCGGTACGGACGTCGGACGATTCTCAAAGTGCTCGGCATTCTTTATCTTGTCTCGGCGGTCGGCAGCGCTCTGGCCTGGGGGATGATTTCCTTCAGTCTCTTTCGCTTCATCGGCGGGCTGGCGGTCGGCGGGGCCTCCGTAATTTCCCCGATGTACATCGCCGAAATCTCCCCAGCACGTCTGCGGGGCCGCCTGGTAGCCATTACCCAGTTTAACATCGTCTTGGGGATTCTGCTGGCCTATCTGTCCAACTGGATTATCAGTCTGCTGAATCTGGGGACTTGGGAATGGCGCTGGATGTTCGGCGTAGAGGCCTTTCCGGCGGCGGCATTCTTCCTTCTTTTGTTCGGTGTCCCCCGAAGCCCGCGGTGGCTGGTGGCTCAGGGCCGCCTCGAAGAAGCCAAAGACGTGCTCAACCGGGTCGGCACCGACAGCGGCGATGTGGAGGAGGAGCTGCGGGCAATTCAGAAATCCCTTACGGACGATGCCGCCAGTCTGAAGGAGCCGTTCTTCCGCCGCAAGTATCTCAAACCCATCCTGCTGGCGGTGATGATTGCCGTCTTTAACCAGCTTTCCGGCATCAATGCCCTGATTTACTACACGCGGCGGATTTTCGAGATGGCCGGAGCGGACGGCACCTCGGCCCTGGCTCAGTCGGTCATCATCGGGCTGACCAATCTGGTCTTTACGATGGCGGCTCTGGCGGTCATTGACCATTTCGGACGCAGAAAACTGATGCTGGCCGGCTCCCTCGGCTACATCCTCAGTTTGAGCATCGTCGCCTGGGCCTTTTATTCCGGCGCCGGCGGACTGCCTGTACTGGCAGGCTTTATCCTTTTTATTGCCGCCCACGCCTTCGGACAGGGGGCCGTCATTTGGGTCTTTATCAGCGAGATTTTTCCCAATGCCCTTCGCGCCCGCGGGCAGGCCCTGGGCAGCTTTACCCACTGGATTATGGCGGCCCTGATTTCCCAGACTTTTCCGATGTTTGCCGAACAGCTCGGCTGGCGAATCTTTGCCCTGTACGGACTGTGTATGGTCGGCCAGCTCCTTTGGGTTCTGTTCATAATGCCGGAGACCAAAGGCGTGCCGCTTGAGCAGATGCAGAAAAAACTGGCGATTGGATAATTTCGCAAGGAGTGCATCAATGAAACGGCCGAAGCATTTTCGACCCTTCGTATTTACCATCGCCGCCGCCGTCTTTCAGGCCGGCTGCACAAGATTGTTCGACAATCCGGCTGGCAGAGAGCCGCACCGCCCAAACCCGGCTGTCATTCGGGCGATGGAATCGATGCTGGCTCGGGTACCCGAGGCCGCCGCCGACCCGACACGTCCGGCATACCATTTTTCCGCACCGGCTCAATGGATGAACGACATCAATGGCGTCCTCCATTACAAGGGCTTTTACCATATCTTTTATCAACTGAATCCGTACGGCGACCAATGGGGTACGATTCACTGGGGACACGCCCGAAGCCGGGATTTGGTGCATTGGGAACATCTGCCGGTTGCCCTGTGGCCTTCGAAGGAAAAAGGCGAAGAACACGTCTTTTCCGGCTGTCTGACGCTGAACGCCGCGAATCAGCCGCTTATCTTCTATACGAGCATCGGGCATCCGCTTCCCGAGCAGTGGGCGGCCGTCGGCTCCCCCGACCTGCTCGCGTGGGATAAATACGCCGGCAATCCCATCCTGAAAATGAACGACCACGGCGGCCTTTCGATTGAAGAATGGCGGGACCCGTTTGTGTTTCGTGCAAGCGGGAAAACCTATCTGGTTCTGGGCGGACGGCTGCCCGCCGGCGAAGGCAGCCGAGCCGCGGCGTTTCTCTATGAAGCCCGGCAGGATGACCTGCTGACGTGGACCTACAGGGGAATTCTCTTTCGCCATCCGGACCCGAAACTGTACAGCATTGAATGCCCGAACTTCTTTCCTTTGGAAAACCGCTTTGTAATGCTGATTTCGCCGTACGGGCCGGTGGAGTATTTTGTCGGCGATTTCGATGCAAAGCAGGGAATGTTCACAGCACACCATCGGGGCCTTGCGGATTCCAGCGAGGATTTTTACGGCACCAATATTCTGATTGACCGCCGCGGTCGGCGCATCCTGCTGGGCTGGCTGCGGGGATTTCAAAACACAAAGGGTTGGAACGGATGTATGTCCCTGCCGCGTGTCCTGACTCTTACGAGCCGGGGAGAACTTATCCAGACACCGGCGCCGGAACTGAAATCTCTCCGCGGCCCGCTTTGGCAGCGAAAGCAAATCCTACTCCAAAACCAGCGGATTCCGCTCGATGTCCGCGGAAAACAACTCGAAATCAAAATGACAATTATCCCTGCCGGCGCCGCCGAATGCGGTTTGATTATCCGCTGTCGGGAAGACGGCACCGGCGGATTGGCGATTACCCGCCAGGCAGACCGGTTGACTGTGGGGGGACGGGAAGCACCATTGCCGGAGAATGTACCAGTTGTACTCCATCTGTTTTTAGATAATAGTGCCGTCGAAATCTATATTAATAAGGGCCGTCAGTGTATTAGTCGGGTTTTGGCGCCTTGCCCTGAACAGGATTCAGACTATGTCTATCTGTTTTCTACAGATGGCGAAACCCGTTTCGAGTCTCTCCGCATTTGGCAGTTGAACTCTATCAATAAGCAAGCCGGACTTTCACAAGATTAACATATCCGGATTATTCCTTGCTTTAATATGAGGAAATTGGCCTAATTTAATTTCCCTATCTGTCCATATTGTCCTTTTTTTACTTTTTTAGAATTTTTCACACGTCGTTCATTATCCCTTAAGGAAGCGACTTCGGATTGCCGTTTTTCAGGACGATGGGCGATTAGAACGGACTATTATGGACAAAAAGAGTGCAAAATTTTTCCGCTTGTACACAAGCATCCAGAACCGGCTGCACTCCATCATCCTGGTGATTGTTCACAACCCCAGCGCCGCTGATGACTTACTTCAGGAAACGGCCGCGACACTCTGGGAGAAGTTCGACCAGTTCGAGGAAGGGACGAATTTTGCCGCCTGGGCTATTCGAATTGCCAAAAACAAATGCTTTGAATATCTCCGGCGGAATGAAAAAACCAAAAAGCTTTTCCGCAACGAGTTTTACAAGCAGGCCGCCGATTTGGCAGTCGAAACGTCGGAGGAGCTGTCCACCCGCCTGAAGGCCCTGGATATCTGCTGTGAAAAATTGGACACCAGGCGGCGCTCCCTGCTGAAACTGCACTTTTCGGACAATATCCCCGTCAAGGAATTATCCGTCCAGTTCGGCCAGCCCGTCAGCACGCTTTACAACCATATTGCCCAGGCGCTGGACTGGCTGCGGTTCTGTATCAAAAAGACTTTATCTGCTCAGCCTATGCGGAGCTTCGAATGAATTCACTTCCATCAAGAAGACAAATCGATACGTTGATTCTAAAGCTGCTGGAAAATACCATCAGTGATGAAGAGATTCAGCAGCTGGACGAACTGTTTGCGGCTCATCCGGAGCTGGTCAGACACTACTGCGAGTTTGTCATTCACTACAATACCGTTCGGACCAAATTTCAGAGCGAACTTCCTTCTGCGGCCGCCTCGCTGCTGGCCGACAGCTCGATCGACGAGCGGTTCTGGGGAGAGCTGGCTCACGAGGAAAAATCGGCGCCGGCTGTAGAAGTGCCCGCAGCCCTCAAAGAACCGAATCAGGAAGAAAAGCCCAAAGTTCAGACCAAAACCATGCCGCGCGTCAGCAAACTTTCGCTCTACTCGCTGATTCTCTCCTCCGCAGCCCTTTTCTTTGTGCTTGTGTATGCCTTTTTCTCACCGCCCGGAAGCGGAATGGAAGTGGCCACGGTTTCGGACGCCCTCAATGCAAAATGGGACACCAAACAGCCGCTTCAGCCCGGCAGCCGTCTGGTGACCAAATCGAAACCTCTGTTTTTGTACGAAGGGATTGTCAAACTGGCTTTTGACAACGGCAGCACACTCATTTTTGAAGGGCCGTCCAAATTCGAGATTCTCACAGAAGACCAGGTGCACCTGACTTTCGGACGGCTGTATGCGATTGTTCCATCCCATGCCGTCGGGTTTATCGTCAGCACCGCCAATTCGAAAGTCATCGATTTAGGCACGGAATTCGGCGTCAAGGCGGAACCAGATGGGCAGACGGAAGTCCATGTGCTTGCGGGCAAAACGCTGCTGATTTCCGGTACGGGCAGCAATCCCAAAAATCATGTTGAAATCACCCGCGGACAGGCCAAGGCCATTGCCAAAAACGGGACAGTTCAGGATATTCCGCTTAAAAAAGAGTCTTTTGTCCGTCATATCCACTCGCAGACCGGTCTGGTTTGGCGAGGGCAGACGCAGTTGAATCTTGCGGACATGGCCGGCGGCGGCAATGGACTGGGAACCGGAAAAAACGAGACGGGGATTGACCCGCTTACCGGCAGGCCGTCCGCCATCCTGTTCTACAACCGCGCCTCTTCCAATGAATATCACCCGTGCTCATTCTCGCCGTACGTGGACGGAGTTTTTATTCCGGACGGGCGCACCCTTCAGATTGTCAGCTCAGAAGGACATGTCTTTGAAAACTGCCCCCCAACCAGCGGCTGGTGGTTCACCAGCATTGTTTCCTCCCTGCGGCCTTTCCCGTGGCCTGCACCGGAAAACTCATCCCCGGCGGTTCCGCCTTTTGTGAACTGCCTGGTGATGCACGCAAATATGGGGATTACGTTTGACCTTCAGACGCTTCGAAAAGACCTCTCGGGTGCTCGGATTGTCCGGTTCCGCTCCTACTTTGGAATCGAGGGCAATGCGATTCGACCGGAGGCCGGCAATGCAGACTTCTGGGTTTTGGTGGATGGGAAGATGCGCTTCCGGAAATCCCAGGTCAAGGTCGGACAATTCGATTTTGCAGAAATTGAGCTGACGGAAAATGACCGCTTCCTGACTTTGATGACCACCGACGGAGGCGATTCTCCCGAACGGTTTTCCAACGGTCTGAAACTGACCACAATTGACAGTGACTGGTGTTTGTTTGCTGAACCGGTCCTGATTCTGGAATAAACCGAAAAAGAAGCAGAAAGGAGACTGGGAAGACGTATGAAAAGACTGAATGGTTTTACCCTGATTGAACTGCTGGTTGTGATAGCGATTATCGCCCTCTTGCTGTCCATTATGATTCCGGCGCTGGGCCGAGCCAAGGAATATTCGTACAAAGTTGTCTGCAGCAACAACATCCGCTCCCAGGCACAAGGGGTCCGGATTTATGCCGAACAAAACGACGGGGCTGTGCCCCTCAATGAGGGCGGCAGCTGGCTTCAGGACCTGACGTTCTGGTGCACCAATCAAATCACACAGTGTGCCGGTGTGGATTACAAATCCTTCTATTGCCCGGCCAACCGATTCAAAAACTCCGATGACGGGCGGTTCTGGCAGTTCTCCTGGGTCGGCGATTCAGACTATCAGCCGCCGGTGCCCGGAACGGTGACCGGGCCGCTGCCGTTGCGGGATGAAAGCCGGCTGTCGGAAGCCCGCCAGCGGCAGGAATATCGGGTCATGTCCTACAACTATCTGTTTGACCGGCTCAACTACGCCAACAATCCTCCGACATCCCGTTATCCCGACCGGCTGCTGAGCGGTATGCGGGCCGTCTGGATTCGCAAACTGACCACACTGACCAACAGCAGTGCTACGCTGATGATTGTGGACAATGTCATCAGTCAATCCAGCGGGACATCCGCCTCCGGCTACGTGCAGGCCCCGCCCGGCGGATGCAATTTTACAGAGGTTGCCGGCGGACTGTACAGCTCCTACGGGCTGTATGACAGGGCCAACCATCTGGCCCGCCAGTCCGAACCAGCCTCCAACCGCAAGGACGTCGCCGGTGCCAATATAGTCTTTGCCGACGGACACGTGGAATGGAAACGGCGGCAGGAGCTTCGGACGCAGATTCAGTTCGGTCAGTACTTCTGGTGGTAAAAAAGGCGGAGAAGACATGGGTGATGAAAAGCAAGAACAACTCGGGCTGCGTGCCTACCCCATGACCTTTTCCCTGTTCTGATGACAGTTGTGTGAGGTGTGTGAGGAGAATACGTACGAAAGGGATTGAGGAAGAATAACCACTATTTTTGGAGGAAAGACGATGAAAAGTACAGGCATTTTCTTATTGGCAATGATATGTGCAGTTGGCACAGCTTCCGCTGTTGTGACGGTCTATTCCAATGATTACAACAGCGAAACCATCGGCGGCGGATTTCCGGCCTGGAACTGGATTGACGGCGATACGGCAAACGGTTTTGTCAAGAGCCATACTGCCGTATATGCAGGTGAAGAAGCACCCTACAATACGGTCGTCAAACATACCGGCCTGATTGACAATTCTCAAGGCACCGCCTCCGTAAATACCCGCTTCGGCTCCAAGTGGACGATTACGGTGTCCGGGAACACCAGCACCAATCCGGAAGACTACACTGTTTCGTTTGACATCAGGAGCGTTTCGGGCAGCTGGGACCCCATCGCCCTCGAGTTCTTTGTGCTCACCGGAACGGGCAACGGAGTCGGCAAGGGTTCAGGCATTATGAATTTCACGCAGGCAGCCGGCTGGGTGCACGTCGAAAAGAAACTCTCGGAGCTGACCGTGAACTGGTGGAACGGAAGCGCATGGGTTTTAACGGATTCCACCTGGCAGATTGAAATCGGCGGTCCGGGCTGGCCGGGCTGGGCGGTAGCCGCCGGCACACCGGCCTGGGAGCAAATCTGGCTGTTCGACAACCTGAAAATCACGATGATTCCCGAACCGGCGAGTATTGCTCTGTTAGGTCTGGGAATGCTTGCTGTAAGACGAAAACGCTAAAAAGTTCTCTTCTCTTCTTCGGCCGGTAACTGCTGATGGGACGGCGCCTCCGAACCATCAGCAGCCCGGCTGAAAAGCAGAAACGGGACAAATTCCTTTGCAGCAAAAATCAAGGAGACGCAAGATGAAAAGGGTAATTCTGCTTGTTCTGCTGTTTGGGGGAATATTCATCGGAACCAGTCAGGGCCTGAATGTTGCCATATCCGGAACCAGCCAGACAGGCAACCAGGCCATCATTGACTTTTTTGTG
>DAOSUR010000021.1 GCA_035378985.1 Anaerohalosphaeraceae bacterium | reverse complement strand
CCTGATGAATAAGGGATTGAAACTTTACGCTGTTGCCGAACTCAAAGACGGAAGCCGACAGTTCTTGCAATTTTTCCCTGATGAATAAGGGATTGAAACAGCCGAGGCCGCAAAACATTTTGACGACTGCTGCCGGCCTTGCAATTTTTCCCTGATGAATAAGGGATTGAAACGTTAAAGAAAAGGTCGTGCCGGTGATTTTCCAGCAGCTCCGGCCCTTGCAATTTTTCCCTGATGAATAAGGGATTGAAACGTCAATCGCAAACGGCCCGCCGGATGGAGGTCTGCCGTCGTCTTGCAATTTTTCCCTGATGAATAAGGGATTGAAACTGCCGCACGAGCGGCCTCTTCTCTTTCTTCCTCTTTGGCCGCTTGCAATTTTTCCCTGATGAATAAGGGATTGAAACACCGGCGGCGTTGTGCGGATTACAGGGGCCGGAGCCATTCTTGCAATTTTTCCCTGATGAATAAGGGATTGAAACTCCTTGCTCTGCTTGAAAGAGAAGAGAAGCGCGATGAGACCTTGCAATTTTTCCCTGATGAATAAGGGATTGAAACTTGCCGAATGCGAACAGGATGGCTTTTCGGGATGGTTTTCTTGCAATTTTTCCCTGATGAATAAGGGATTGAAACTAACAAAAAAAAAGCAGGAGGGCTACGCGCCCGCCTGCTCTTGCAATTTTTCCCTGATGAATAAGGGATTGAAACCGCTGTCATCCACTTTTCCGTTGGCCGCACAGTAAATCGCCGCTTGCAATTTTTCCCTGATGAATAAGGGATTGAAACTTCCGATAGTCAAACAGCTTTTTAACACGTATTTCAGTCCTTGCAATTTTTCCCTGATGAATAAGGGATTGAAACCACTGCCGCCGAAGCGGACCACGGCCCATTTAATGCCCGTGCTTGCAATTTTTCCCTGATGAATAAGGGATTGAAACTTTTAAATAAGCAGGGATTCTCATCACCAAAATGCCTCGAACTTGCAATTTTTCCCTGATGAATAAGGGATTGAAACTTCAAGCGGAGGAAAAGCCTCATCAAGTGTAATATCGCCATCTTGCAATTTTTCCCTGATGAATAAGGGATTGAAACGCCATTCGTAAAAGGAGTTGACCTGCGTCCCTCTTTTGCCGGCCCTTGCAATTTTTCCCTGATGAATAAGGGATTGAAACATTTAGAGGCAGACCGGCTGGTAAAGATTTCCAGCGGCTCGGTCTTGCAATTTTTCCCTGATGAATAAGGGATTGAAACTTTAAAAATAACATTTTTTTCTCCTTTCCCCCGCCGTTCTTGCAATTTTTCCCTGATGAATAAGGGATTGAAACTGAGCCGTCGCGGGTGCACGGGATTGAGCGGGATGTGAACTTGCAATTTTTCCCTGATGAATAAGGGATTGAAACAATTGTGATGCGCTTTTTCGTTATTGCCTTTTTGATGCTCTTGCAATTTTTCCCTGATGAATAAGGGATTGAAACGTCGAATCGGCGACGAGCAGCTTTCAGTGGGCGCGGATTCTTGCAATTTTTCCCTGATGAATAAGGGATTGAAACTGGAAATACTGGTTCGTGCCAGACATCTGGTGCTGTGTGATCTTGCAATTTTTCCCTGATGAATAAGGGATTGAAACTGTAGCGGCCGAATTCCAACTCGACCTGAAAAAACGCACTTGCAATTTTTCCCTGATGAATAAGGGATTGAAACAACTCTCTCTACAATGATACATTTGCACAAAGCCGATGTCTTGCAATTTTTCCCTGATGAATAAGGGATTGAAACACCTTTTACAGTCATCATTTTGGCTTCTCCGCAAATTGTTTTCTTGCAATTTTTCCCTGATGAATAAGGGATTGAAACATATCTGATATTCTATTATTTTCTTTTCCGACCTGTCGTCCTTGCAATTTTTCCCTGATGAATAAGGGATTGAAACGCCTTGATATCAAAACCAAGCCGCCGCAGAATTCCGGCGGCCTTGCAATTTTTCCCTGATGAATAAGGGATTGAAACGATTACCAAGTTGTAGAAGAGAGACATTTCGCCCATGACGTGCTTGCAATTTTTCCCTGATGAATAAGGGATTGAAACGCCGTCCTGAAAACGGAGCGACAAAAAAACGCAAGGGAATTACTCTTGCAATTTTTCCCTGATGAATAAGGGATTGAAACACAGCGATCTCAGGGGCTTCCCCCTCCAGCCGGAAAAGCCGGCTTGCAATTTTTCCCTGATGAATAAGGGATTGAAACAAATCGTCGGACCTTGGGCTACGGATTTTGATGAAATGGCCACTTGCAATTTTTCCCTGATGAATAAGGGATTGAAACATCCAAGCGGCACAATTTGAACAGCATTTTTCTCCATACTCTTGCAATTTTTCCCTGATGAATAAGGGATTGAAACACACTCTTTGTCTGTATATAGCGGTCCAGTGACCGCTCTACGTTCTTGCAATTTTTCCCTGATGAATAAGGGATTGAAACAACATTCAAAGCATTCAGGAGAAGTTTTTCTGGGAAATAATCTTGCAATTTTTCCCTGATGAATAAGGGATTGAAACATCCCCCGATAATCCGGGGACTTTTCTCCGGTCTTTTTGGCTTGCAATTTTTCCCTGATGAATAAGGGATTGAAACGCCAGGACACAGCAAATCTGGTTGGAGGCGGTTTCGTAGGGCACTTGCAATTTTTCCCTGATGAATAAGGGATTGAAACCCCTCGTCGTCATAGTAGGTGTGAAGGCGTGCGGCACTTCTTGCAATTTTTCCCTGATGAATAAGGGATTGAAACGGGAATAGTGGATAGAGGGTATCGGGTATGGTGCAAAAAAACTTGCAATTTTTCCCTGATGAATAAGGGATTGAAACAAGAGGACTCCGGCGATCGTCAGTTCGAGAGCGGAAGAGCCCTTGCAATTTTTCCCTGATGAATAAGGGATTGAAACAGCAGACTGTAGGGATCTGTCCTGTGGCAGATCTCTACCAGTCTTGCAATTTTTCCCTGATGAATAAGGGATTGAAACTTCCCCTTTCTTCAAAAAATGTTTCTGCCCGGACACGCGCCCTTGCAATTTTTCCCTGATGAATAAGGGATTGAAACAAAAGGCATATTTCGGATTGGTCTTCTACAATGCATAGAAATGCTCTTGCAATTTTTCCCTGATGAATAAGGGATTGAAACGTCGTTCAAATCCCGATGCAGCAAGGAGAAAAAGACGCCAAACTTGCAATTTTTCCCTGATGAATAAGGGATTGAAACTTCAAGGTCATTTATAAAGTTGTCCAATTGCTCGAGTTCTTCTTGCAATTTTTCCCTGATGAATAAAGGATTGAAACCTGAATATGCACCGGCTCTCCGAATAGCTGCACAGCTTCACTTGCAATTTTTCCCTGATGAATAAGGGATTGAAACGTCCGGCGTCCGGCCGCCGGTACCCAGTATCCTGCTGCCAGTCGCCAGTCAGCAGTTATCCTGTACTTTCGTTTGCTTTTTTCCTTCCTTTTTTTAATCCGTGTAATCCGTGAAATCCGTGGTTCGAAATTTGTTCTGATGTTCAAGTTTCGGATTTCGAGATTCGGATTTGGGGCTTTTTTGACGGCCGTACATCTCAGAAGACCTCCTGCTGTTTGTGTATAGATCCTTGACAAATTTCTTCTTTTCCTTTATAGTCCCTGCCGGAATGTCAGCAGGAAAGGGCAAAGAATGGACCTTCAAGGGATTGTGGCCCCAGCCGATTGGCCGAAAATTCAGGAGATTCGGGAAAAGTTTGCGGCAGAGAAAAACGGAGCCCAGGACCGCAATGTCCTCGCTGAGCTGCACAAACAAGCGCTGTCTTTTGAAATGCGGTATTTGCCCATGCTCAGTCAATCCATTCAGAAAGCACTGCCGAACGAAAAACGGGCTTTATTTATTCTGGTGGGTTTTAGTGAAGGGCCCATTCTGATTTCTATGGCCATCATCCAGCCCGAAAAAGCGGTTCTGATTCATACCAAAGAAAGCCAAAGGACCGTCGAATCCATCCTGTCCAATGAGACCTTCAAGGCCCTTTTGAAAGACCGGGTTTCTTTGGAACCCCTGTTCATCGACCCCTTGGACAGTGCTCAGACCTATCGAGACCTGGTTCGAATTGTCGAAAAGAAAGAGAACAAGTCCTACAGCTGGATTTGTGATATTACCGGCGGCAAAAAAGCTATGAGCGGAACGCTGGCCGCTTTTGGATTTTGGCGGCGCATTCCCGTACTTTATTTGGACAGCGTGGAAGTCAAAGGAATTACGGAGCCGTTTTCTGAGAACTTATATCTTTTAAAAAATCCGTATGACTGCTATGGGGACCCTGTGCTTCAGACTGCCGAAAAGGCCCTGCAGCGGTTTGATTTTGCGTCGGCCCTGTCCGCCCTGCAGACGCTTCTGGACACCACCAGCTTTCAGGAACAATATCACAAAACCGAGATGGCCATTCAGGTCATCCGGCTGTATCACCAGTGGGACCGGTTCGCTCACAGTGAGCCGAATAAAGAATATGCAGGGACATTTTACGCCACCTTTGAAAAAACACTTCAGACGTGTCAGCGTCTGAATCATCAGTTTATTTCTCCGGACGAAGTCGAAGACAATCTGACTTTTCTGAAAGGTCTGAAAAAGGCGTATGAGCCGAATAAACCGGCGCTGCTGGATCCCTATCGTCTGATCGACCTTCTCCGGAATGCTGAACGCCGCGGGATCCAGGAAAGTTATGATGACGCCGTTGCCCGACTCTACCGGTGCATCGAGATGGCAGCCAGCCTTCTTTTATCCAGACTGATCCCTGATTTTGACCCCGGCAGCGCAGACTGGGAAGCCCTTCGGAAACAGTTTGTCGGCTGTGATCTGGATGCCTTGTACAGGCAGAAATCTAAAGAATGCGGAGAACGGGCGGAGGGCCTGCCCAAGCTCAAGCGAGTCGGCCTGGCGGTTCAGATTGTTCTGGGAGCAGTTATCGCCGAGGCGGCAAAACAATATCCGGAACGATTCAGCGACCAGCAGAAACAAGACGCAAAAAAAGCCCAAAATCTGTTCGGAATTTACAAAGACCACAGTTCGCAGAATGACGGTATTTTTGCCCGGCGAAATCGGTCTATTCTGGCGCACGGAAGCCGGCCTGTCGAAAAACAAACCTTTGAGAAATTCTTATCGGTCGCAAAAGAAATCTGCAAGCTGACTGTCAGCGATGATTGGCAGATGCTGTACACTCAATCCAAATTTCCGGTCTTTCGTTTAACGGAATAATAAATATTTCGCTGCCGCTGTCCAAAGACCGTCGAAACCGGCGGAGTTTTTTTTGTGCCGTCGGTGCGGCTTTTTGTTTATAATACCTCATCCGAACCCCGCGCTGGGGAGCTATTGTAAATATTGTTCCCGCCGAATCCTGTTATGAAGCCGGCGGACAATCAGCGGAGGAATCTTTTGGCGAAAAAAATGTCTATGAAAGCCCAGCTGCTGACTGGGATTGAGCGAATCGAAATGGCGGAAGTGCCCCGCCCGTCGGTCCGCGGGCCGAACGATGTCCTGGTTCGGGTGCGGGCGGTGGGGGTATGCGGCAGCGATGTACACTATTACGAAACCGGCCGAATCGGCAGCCAGGTGGTGGAGTTTCCGTTTGTGGTCGGCCACGAATGCGCCGGCACCGTGGAGCAGGTCGGGCCGGAGGTTCGGCGTGTGCGGCCGGGTCAAACGGTTGCCGTGGACCCGCTGATTGCCTGCGGGCGGTGCGATCAGTGCCGGCAGGGACGCATCAATACCTGCCGAAACCAGAAATTTTTGGGCTGTCCGGGGCAGATTTCCGGCTGTCTTTGCGAGTATATCGTGATGCCGGAGGACAGCTGCTTTCCGACGGGGGACAAGATTACCCTCGAACAGGCGGTGTTGTGCGAGCCGCTGGCCATCGGAATTTATGCCGTTCAGCTGGCCGGTCTGAAGGCGGGGGCACGCATTGCGATTCTCGGCTCCGGCCCTATCGGGCTGTCGGTTCTGGAAGCGGCCAAAGCCGCCGGAGTGGAACGAATATATGTGACGGATAAAATCGAGGCCCGCCTGAAGGCCGCGGAACGGGCCGGGGCGATTTGGTGCGGCAATCCGCTTTTTCAGGATATCCCCTCGGCGATCCTCCGGCACGAACCGCTGGGACTGGATGCTGTTTTCGAATGTGCCGGCCAGCAGCAGACGCTGGACCATGGGGTGGACCTGCTGGCCCCCGGCGGGCGGCTGATGCTCGTGGGAATCCCCAGGGAGGACCGCGTCAGTTTTGTTCCGGACCGGATGCGTCGAAAAGAGTTGACGCTGATCAATGTCCGCCGGCAGAATCACTGCACGCAGAAAGCGATTGACTGGGTGGCGGAGGGCCGCGTAAACGTGGATTATATGCTGACCCATCGGTTTTCGTTTGAGCAGACGCCGTCGGCTTTTGAGCTTGTCTCCGACTATCGGGATGGGGTCATCAAGGCCCTGATTGAGGTCTGACGGCGGGGGTTGGAAGGGAATGAAAAGCGCTTCGATTGTTGCCGTCGGAAATGAACTGCTGAACGGCCAGCGTGTCGATACGAATTCGAACTGGCTGCAGGGCCGGCTTTTGCGGCTCGGGTATCGAACCTGCCGGGTGGTTTTGGTGCCGGATGATGTAGAGGCCATTGCCGCTGTTTTGGGTGAGGTTTCCCGGATAAGCGATGTGGTGATTCTAACGGGGGGATTGGGGCCGACGGCCGATGACCTGACCCGGTTTGCGCTGGGCAAGTTTTTGGGCAGGCCTTTGGAGTTTCGAGCGGATATCTGGCAGACGATTGAAGCGTTTTTTGAGCGGCGGGGGCTGAAAACCGCATCCACCAATCGTGTCCAGGCGTATTTGCCTTGCGGAGCGAAGGCCCTGGCAAATCCGAAGGGGACGGCATGCGGGATTTCGGCCGAGCAGGGGGGCAAGCGGTATTTTTGTCTGCCGGGTGTGCCGTCGGAAATGATGGCGATGTTTAATGACAGTGTTTGTCCGGAACTGACAGCCGACGGCCGAACAGACGTCATTGAGATGGGGAAAGTCCGCTGTTTCGGGGTCGGGGAATCCGTCATTGCCGAAAAACTGGGCGATTTGATGCGGCGGGAACGAAATCCGCAGATTAATACCACTGTTGAAGGCGGAGATGTCTTGCTGCATATTATTGCGTCGGCTGCGGACGGCCAATCCGCCGGGCAAATGATTGATGCGGATAAGAATTTACTCTGTCAAATACTCGGGGATGCAGTGTATGGATTTGATGAGGACACTCTGCCGCAGGTTGTGGGACGGCTTTTCAGAGAAAAACGGCTGAAATTAGCAGTTGCGGAGTCCTGTACAGGGGGGTTGCTGGCCAAGATGATTACGGATATTCCGGGCTCCAGCGAGTACTTTTGGGGAGGGTGGGTGACCTACAGCAACGAGGCAAAAATCCGGGATTTGGGGGTGTCGGAGGATTTGATAAGCCGGTATGGTGCTGTGTCGGAGCCGGTTGCGGCCGCAATGGCTGCCGGCGCCGCTCAGCGAAGCGGCGCGGATGCCGCTTTAAGTATCAGCGGAATTGCCGGTCCGGAAGGCGGGACACCCGAAAAGCCGGTGGGGATGGTTTGTATCGGTCTTTTCTTTCTGGGACGGACGGAGGTTCAAACCTTCCGGTTTGCGCCGGTGGGCCGAGAAACGGTACGCCAGCGGGCTTCCTTGACAGCGCTGAATTGGCTTCGATTGCAGCTGAAAGGTTTGACTGTTTAGAAAAGTTTTGTTATATTGAACCTTTCTAAACGTCAAAAGTAGTCTCAAACAGGGGAAATATGGCCAAGAGCCGCAGACATTTGGGAGAGATTTTATACGCCAAAGGGTGGGTGGATAAGCCCAATCTGATTAAAGCCCTCAAAAAAGCCAAGGAGACGAACCGGCGTTTGGGCGAAACGCTCGTGGAGATGGGTCTTGCCACAGAAGACCAGATTATGCAGGCCTTGGCTCGCCAATTCGGGATGAATTATGTCGATTTGGACGAGGTCGAAATCCCATCCGACATTCGAAGTCTGATTCCTGAAGAAATTATTAAGAAACATCGGGTTCTGCCGCTTGGGAAAGAAAATGGCCGGCTGAAAATCATTATTCCGGACCCGATGAACTTGGAACTGCTGGATCTGTTGCGGTTTCGTCTGGCTTCCGATTTGGAATGTTATCTGGCCAGTCCGAGCAAGATTGAGGCTTATATCAATCGCAAGATGGATGAGGTCCGCAGCAGTATTGACGCAACGGCGGCGGAACTGGCCGAAGCGGGGCATGCTATTGAGGCGGAAGTGCGGCGGGCGCAGGCTTCAGAAGAGGATGAAGGGCCGATTATCCGCCTGGTCAACCTCATCATCGACGAGGCGGTCAAGATGCGGGCCAGCGATATTCATATTGAGCCGATGGCCGACCGAGTGAGGATTCGTTATCGAATTGACGGAGTTTGCATTGAACGAGACAACATTCCGAAGAACATGCAGGCCCCTCTTTTGGCCCGTATTAAGATTATGTCGGGTATGGATATCGGCGAGAGGCGGCTTCCGCAGGACGGCCGTATCAAAAGACGGGTTGAAAACCAGGATATTGACTTTCGTGTGTCCTGTCTGCCGGGCTATCACGGGGAAAGCACCGTCCTGCGTATCTTGCGGCCTGATTCAGTCAATATTGGTATTCAGGCGATTGGTTTTGAACCGGATGATTATGAGCGGTTTATCCGAATTATTAAGCGTCCCAATGGAATTTTTCTGGTGACCGGACCGACCGGAAGCGGAAAAACGACCACCCTGTATGCAGCCCTGCAGGAACTGAACCGTCCGGACAAGAAAATCATCACGGCGGAAGACCCGGTTGAATACAATATCAGCGGAATCAACCAGTGTCAGGTCCGAACGGAAATCGGTCTGACGTTTGAAAAGATTCTGCGGGCGATGCTGCGTCAGTCGCCGAACATCATCCTAATCGGTGAAATTCGTGATGGTGTGGTGGCGGATATTGCTATTCAGGCGGCCCTGACAGGCCACCTGGTATTCAGTACCCTTCACACCAATGATGCTCCCAGTGCCATTACCCGTCTGATTGATATGGGGGTCAAACCCTTCCTGGTAGCCAGTTCGATTCAGGCTATTATGGCCCAGCGTCTGGTTCGTACGATTTGCAAGAATTGTAAAGTGATTGATGAAAAGCCCGATCCTCATTATTTGCGGCTTTTGAATATTACACCGGAAGATATTCGCAAACATCCGATTTATAAAGGGGCCGGATGCAGCCGATGTCAGGGAACGGGATACCGCGGGCGAATTGCCATTTTTGAAATGATGGAGATGAACAGCCAATTGCGGGAGCTGGCCTTCCAGAAGGCGCCGACGACGGAGCTTCGCAAGGCGGCTCGAGCCAGCGGGATGAAGACGCTGCTGATGGACGGACGAATTAAAGTATTCAAAGGGATTACAACTCCGCAGGAAGTAACCAATGTAACCCAGGCGGAAGGACTTGTGATCGATACGGCTTAGACATTGGTTTTGGAATAGGGAAAGGACTATGCCTTCACTTCATATTGACCGTTTGCTGGAAGCGTGCATTAAAATGGGCGGCTCGGACCTGCATTTGGTCGTCGGCCGTCCCCCGGTTCTTCGAATCAGCGGACGTCTTCGTTCGCTGGATACCAAGGTTCTCGAGCCGGAAGATACGGTGGCTCTGATGAAAAGCATCACACCGGAAAGAAACCAGCAGGAACTTCAGGAGGTTGGGGGCACGGACTTTGGTTTTGCTTTTGGAGATGCGGGGCGGTTCCGTACAGCGGTTTTCCGTCAAAAGGGACATATTTCAATGGTGCTTCGTTTGATTCCCTCGGAACTGCTGACGTTTGAGCAGATTGGCTTGCCGAAGATTTGTGCGGCTTTGTGTCGACGCCCCAGAGGGCTGTTTTTGGTGACAGGTCCGACAGGTTCCGGTAAAACGACAACTCTGGCAAGTATGATTAATTATATTAACGAGAATCTGGACCTGCATATTATTACAATTGAAGAGCCGATTGAATATTATCATCAGCACAAAAAATCGATTATTAACCAGCGTGAGGTTGGGATTGATGTCCCGACATTCGCGGAAGCCCTTCGCCGTTCATTGCGTCAGGACCCGGATGTCATTCTGGTGGGTGAATTGCGCGACTTGGAAACAATGGAAGCAGCCATTACGGCGGCGGAAACCGGACACCTTGTGTTCGGAACTTTGCACACAACCGGCTGTCAGGGAACAGTAAACCGTATTATTGATGCCTTTCCCGTCAGCCAGCAGGAGCAGATTCGCGTTCAGTTGAGCACGAACCTGATTGCTGTATTAAGCCAGGCCCTCTGTCCCCGGATTCCAAAAGGACGTGTAGCGGCCTATGAATTTATGGTGGTTACGCCGGCTATTTCGAACCTGATTCGTGAAAATAAGGTTTATCGTATTGAGTCGAGCATTCAGATTGGGAAAAAACTCGGAATGCAGCTTTTGGACGACCATCTGTGGGAATTGTGGGAAAACGAGAAAATAAGTCTTGAAACGATGCTTGATTATGCGAGAAACCCCGGTGAATTGCTGGAGAAAGCGGAAAAGAAGATGGGCGTTTCGATGAAAGGAAAGATGAAAGGCAAGAGCATCGAAGATGAATACGGGCCAATTTTGAAGACTTCATAATAAGGAGACTTTTTCGATATTATTTGTTTTATTTTTTCTGTTATTTGCCAAGTGTCCAATTGTTTTTTTGCTAAAAATAATATCTTTTTTCAGACTTTCATCTGACAAATTGTTCAAGACCCTCTTTTCTTTCAGCTCAGTTTGTTCTTCTTGTTTTTGCTTTTTCCTTTTAGATTTTTTGTATTTGGGCAATGGATTGGGCAAGAAATTTTGTTATTTGCCAAGTGTCCATGCTCAAAAAGATGTTGAACCGGTTTTCGATAGTCCGTATAATTTTATAGAGGCGAAACTTATCTGGTTGGAGAACAGAAAATGGCAAAGTTGCCTCCGGTACAAGAATTAAAAGGCAGAACATTAGGCCGAATATTGATAAAAATGGGCCTTGTAACTCGTGAACAAGTTCATGAGGCCCTGCGCATTCAGAAGGAACGGGGAAAGGTCAAAATCGGTCAGATTTTTATTGAGATGGGGCTTATCAAGGAGAAGGAGCTTGCCATCGCTTTGGCCGGTCAGCGGGGGATGGAATATATCGAGATAGATAGTCTTGAAATTCCTCAGGAAGTTATCAGTCAGGTCCCCGCACAAATGGCCAAAACCTATCGGATTCTTCCTATTGATTATGATAAGAAACGCAACCATCTGGTTGTGGCTTTGGACAGTCCAGACAATTTCCGGGCTACGGATGATTTGAGCACCCTGATGGGCTTTACCGTTGAAGCCAAGGTAGCCGACCCGGATGCCCTGAATGCGGCTATGAATAAGTATTACGCCGAGGAGGATGAGAGTCTGACGGACCTGATCGGCGAAATTGAAAGCGATAAGGGACTGGCAAGCCTGCAGGGGAGAGATGCCAGCATTGATTTGGATGAATTGAAGGAAGCCGCTGATTCCAACCCCGTCAAGAAACTGCTCAACCTGGTTTTGCTGAAAGCCATTCAGGACAAGGCCTCGGATATTCATTTCGAGCCGTTTGAAAATGAATTTAAGATGCGGTACCGAATTGACGGCGTTCTCTATGAAATGGTACCTCCTCCCAAGCATATTGCATTGGCTCTTTCCAGCCGTATCAAAGTGATGGCCAATCTGGATATTGCAGAACGGCGTCTGCCGCAGGACGGACGTATCCCCCTTGTGGTGGGCGGCAATCCCGTGGACCTTCGTGTGAGCATTCTGCCGACAATGTTTGGAGAAAGCGTGGTGCTTCGCGTTCTGGACAGAAAGCAGGTCGATTTGCGGCTGGATATGCTCGGAATGACGGAACGAGACCTGAAAATTGTCCGCCAGCTCATTAACAAGCCCAACGGGATCTTGATTGTAACAGGCCCGACCGGTTCCGGGAAGACCACAACTCTTTATTCTGCCCTCAAAGAGCTGAATTCTATTGATACCAAGATTATTACAACCGAAAACCCCGTTGAGTACGACATTGACGGGCTGATTCAGGTTCAGATTCGCCCGGAAATCGGATTAACCTTTGCCAAGTGCCTGCGTTCGATTTTGCGTCAGGACCCGGATATCGTGATGGTCGGAGAAATTCGAGACCTCGAAACGGCGGAGATTTCCATTCAGGCGTCTCTGACTGGTCACCTGGTGTTTACCACGCTTCACACCAATGATGCCCCCAGCACCATCGCTCGTCTTTTGGATTTGGGGCTGGAGACTTTCTTGGTGACGGCAACACTGGAGGGGATTATTGCCCAGCGGCTGGTTCGGCGCATCTGCACCAACTGTAAGACGGAATACCAGCCGACGGAAGAGCAGCTGATGGAGCTGGGGCTGACGCCGGAGGATGCGGCTGACAAGAAATTTTATTACGGACGCGGCTGTGATATGTGCAACAACACCGGTTATCGCGGACGAACAGGTTTATTTGAGATTATGACGTTTGATGATGAAATTCGGGATTTGATTATGAATCATGCCTCCACGGCGGTTCTGCGCGAGGCGGCCCGCCGAAAAGGGATGAAAACCCTCCGCGAGAACGGTCTGGAACTGATTTACAGCGGCATTACGACGCTGGATGAGGTGGCCCGGGAAACGATTGCGGTGGAGGCGTAAGGAAGCGGCGCAGGATTCAGCGGAGTCCTGCGGTCGGGACGGTTCCTATTCGGAGGTAAACGAATATGACGATTTTTCAATACACAGCGCTGGATGCCAAGGGCAATGAGGTCAAAGCCGAGATAGATGCCCTCAGCAGCAAAGAAGCCATCAGCAAAATCCGCAGCAAAGGGCTTTTCCCCACAAAGGTGCGGGCGCAGGGGGCCGCCAAAAAGGCCAAAGCTGAAACGGCGGCGGCTCCGCGGCGAAGACGCTCCGGCGGCAAGGTCAAAACCAAGCAAATTACGCAGTTTGCCCGCCAGCTGTCCACGCTTCAGGATGCGGGTTTGGCCATTCTTCGTTCGCTTCGCATTCTGGAAGAGCAGCAGAAATCCGGCACCCTCAAGCGCGTCATCGGCTATGTCGCGGATGATATTGAAGGCGGTTCGACGCTTTCAGAGGCGATGGCCAAACACCCCAAAACCTTTAACCGGCTGTTTGTCAATATGGTGGCGGCGGGCGAGGTGGGCGGTGTGCTCGATGTGATTCTGGCTCGTGTGGCCGACTTTATGGAAAAGTCCGAACGGCTCAAATCGAAAATCAAAGGCGCCATGGTCTATCCGGTGGTTGTGATGACCGTGGCGTTTCTGATTGTGCTGGGGCTGATGATTTTCATCATTCCGACCTTCTCTCAGGTGCTGACGGATATGAGCGACGGCAAGCAGGGACTGCCGGCACTGACGCAGGGGCTTCTGAATATCAGCCAGTGGCTGCTGGGCAACAAGGGACTCAATGCCGGATTGGTGGCGATTTCCCCGTTTTTCGTGATTATGTTTTTTAAGTTTCTGCGGCGTTTTCGCTACGGGCGTTATGCGCTCGACTGGCTCAAACTCCATCTGCCGGTGGTTCGCCGGCTGGTTTATCTGACAACCGTTGCCCGCTGGACTCGAACGCTGGCGACGCTGATTGGGGCCGGTGTGCCGATTCTGGAGGCCATCAACATTACGCGGGAAACGGCGGACAACGAGGTCTATTCGGCGATGCTCGGCAAGGTGCATCAGGCGATTCGGCAGGGTGATACGTTTGCCAATCCGCTGCGGCAGTCCAAAACCGTGGACTCCATTGTGGTCAACATGGTGGATGTCGGCGAGGAAACCGGCGATCTGGACAAGATGCTGATGAAAGTGGCGGACAATTTCGATGAAGAGGCCGACGTGATGGTCGGTGCAATGATGAGTCTGCTGGAACCGATTATGATTGTGTCGCTGGGCCTGATTGTCGGCACCATCGTCGTGGCGATGTTCCTGCCGATGGTGAAAGTCATTCAGGTGCTGATGTAATCTCAAACGCATTTATCAATACAAATCAGAAAGGAACGATTCATGAACAGACGAAAACGGGGAAAAGGCGGATTTACGATTGTGGAACTGCTGACGGTGATGGGGGTGATTGCCCTGCTGATTGGACTGCTGGTGCCGGCGCTGAATATGGTCAAGGACTATTCCCGCGAGATTCAGCAGAGGGCCCAGTTCCACAGCATTGATGTCGGTCTGGAGATGTTTAAAAACGATTTCGGCGTCTATCCGGAATCCGATGAAAACTCGTATCGAGTCCCGGCACATCCGATTGATCCGACTTATTATTGCGGGGCGACAAAGCTTGCCGAGGCGATGGTCGGCCTGGATTTGCTCGGATTTCATCCCAAGTCGGGCTTTACGGCCAGCGGTCTGAATGATTTGGATGGGGTGGGAGTCGGAGCAGGGGTTGTGCAGATTTATGATGCAATCAACGGAATCAATGTCCCCAATGTCTATGTCGAAACCGGTTCTCAGAATATTGATGTTCGCAAGAAGTATATTGATCTGGAACATGCGAATGCCTATCGAATCGATGACATTTATGTCAACTGGGGCTCTTTCAACCGGTACAATTTCCTGCTTTGTGATGTGTATGCCAAGAAAAGGCAGTCCGGAAAGAAGACGGGAATGCCGATTCTGTATTACCGGGCCCGCACGGCCTACAAGTTCCAGAATTATCTTTGGTCCGATTTAGGCAGCGACCAGAATCCCGCCCAGAATGATGATATTTACAACTATTGGGATAATGAACGGCTGCTGGCACTCGGAGACCCGGAGCAGGGAACAACGATACTTCATCCGCTTCGAACCGGAACTGTTGTGGATGATTTGCAGCGGTTTGAGGAGATGATTCTGAATAAGCAGGTTCAGACGGCCACCAAGACCGCCGCTTTTCCGGATGGTGTAAAACGTCCGTATCGGGCGGATTCGTACATTCTGATTTCGGCCGGCAAGGACGGACTGTACGGCACAGCGGATGACGTGCTGAATTTCGAAAAGGGTAAGGAGTAACCGGCCGTGTCCCTTTGGGGCATTCCGGGCGGAGAAAGTATGTTCATAACGCACCGAGAAGACGGGATGACGCTGGCAGAGGTGCTGGTTACGCTGGCAGTGGTGCTGATTCTGGTCGGTGTTTTGAGCGGTCTGGGGATTCATCTGAAACGTCAGTCGGAGATTCGGCTGACGGAAAGCACTCTGGCCGTCCTGGCAACAGCTCTCGAGCAGTATTACAACGATTACCACTCTTATGTGCCGCAGGTGAACAGCGAGTTTGGGTTTGAATGTGCTGCTTTTGGTGAAAATGCCTCCGGTCAGCCCAACAATACGGTTACGATTACACAGGGGGTTCATCTTCAGAATACGGCGGAGAATCCCTCTTTGGAGGCCGCCGCCTGGTCCAGCGAAGCTCTCTATTATTTTCTGAATCGAAGTCCGAACAGCAAGGCGATTCTCGGAACCCTTCTGGACCAGTTTCTTTCCAATAAGGATGCATCGGGGCGGGTGCTCCTGATTGAGATTCCGACGGGCAGCACACCGACGGATTTGATTCGCTTTGTGGATGTGTGGGGAATGCCGATTCGATATCAGTATGACCCCGATGATCCGGCGGATCCGTCGGATTCGTATGATGCTTTTCCGGTTCTGATTTCAGCCGGACCGGATAAGAAGTTCGAGACGGTACAGGATAATGTCGTCAATCCGCAGCCGTAAGGACGGCTCATAGGAAAGAAACAGTTATGGAAATGAAACAGAAAAAAGCAGGCGGCTTTACGCTGATTGAACTGCTGGTGGTGGTGGCGATTATTTCGATGCTGGTGGGGCTGCTGACTGTCGGGCTTCGCAAAACGAAGATTATCTCCACAGGGCTTCGGCAGAAGTCTGTCTTTCACTCGATGGAAATCGGGCTGGAATTGTTCAGCAAGGATTTTGATGATTATCCCGAATCGAAGGTGCTGCCCAACTCTACTTCTGCCAATCAGGTCTGCGGGGCCCAGCATCTGGTTGAGGCACTGGTCGGGCGGGATGAGGCCGGTCTGGAGCCGCGGACGGGCTGGTATGCCCCGAATGATGCGGCATACAGCCCTGAAGGGACAAAGATTAACAACGCGGATTACTATTTTTATGACTCCACCTCGGAGGTCAGCCGCAACCGCCGCAAAGGGCCGTATGCGGAGCTGAAATATGTGGATGTCTTTACAATTTATGAACTTTGGCAGGGGAATAACGGTTCGTCCCGCATTTATGATTCACAGGGAGCCGCTTCAGCGGCCCGCAGAGCACCGGTGTTTACCGATACCTTCAAACGGGCTTCGGTTTCGCTGCCGAACGGTGCTTCCGTGCGGGTGGGAATGCCGATTCTGTATTTTAAGGCCAATCGGGCGGCGCCGCAGCCGTTTCGGCTGGATGCGACGGGGCGCAGCACGGTGACCAATCCGACGGCGGCGGATATGCAGAAGTGGACGTATAATTTTCTGGATAATGCGGCGGTGGCCGACCTTCCGCTGCTGGACAACCCTTCTGCGGCCGCGGCCCACTATACGGATCCCCAAAATCCTTCCAAAACCAAAGCCCAGGTTTTTTATGAACAGATTACTCAGCGAAGCGAACCGGCCCGCCCGTTCTATAAGCCCTTTAATGCGAACAAATATCTGCTGATTTCCGCCGGCTGGGATGGCCTGTACGGCACCAAGGATGATATTACCAATTTTGAATACTAACGGCATCAAGCCCAAATTCAGGAGGCGTCTGTATGCGTGCCTGTAACGAAAACAAAAAAACGTATATCGGATTTACGCTGACGGAGATGCTGACGGCCCTGGCCGTGATTGCCGTACTGCTGGCATTGCTGATTCCGGCGCTGAGTATGGTCCAGAAGAAAGCCATGGTGGTTAAGCAGCGGGCGCAGTTTCACGCAATTGAAGTCGGACTGGAGGCCTTCCGTTCCGACTGGGGGGATTATCCGCCCAGTGAATACAACATGGCCAAGTACGGCAATGGGAGTGTCGCTTCGTTTCGGCTGACGGAAGCCCTGATCGGCGGTGATGGTTTTGGATTCCATCCCAATTCTGTTTTTTATCAGGATTATCTGTTTGACCAGAACGGCGACGGGACTTTTAGTGCGGCGGAAACGGTTTATCATGCGGCGACGGATTTGGCCTGGGAGACGGCCGCTCAAAATCGTGCGGCCCGCAAAGGTCCTTATCTGGAACTGGAAACGGCCAATGCCGTCAAACTGCAGGATATCTATGGTGCGAACACCGGTTCCCTGAGCGGAACGATGTTTGTGCTGGCGGACGCCTTTTCGAAGAAGATGCGGGCGACCGGGAAAGAGGTCGGGATGCCGATCCTCTATTACAGGGCCAATGTGAGCCAAATCGGAATGGACCCTGTCCGAGCCAACTGGGGAACCAACACGTATAATCTGAACGACAGTTATGCAGCGGGCAGCGGGATTATTTCCTTAACGGTTCCGTTCCAATCCTCGAAAACGACTCACGATTTGAATGAGGATGCGGCGGATGACGGCATCAACTGGTTTTACCGTGTGATTGCCAATCCGAACTTTACGTCTCCGCCGCGGCCGTATCGTGCCAATTCGTTCCTGCTTCAAAGTGCAGGGCCGGATGGTATCTATGGGACGGCGGATGACTTGTTTAATTTCTAAGGTTCAGTTTTTGGATGGGCTTTTTGAAGGCCTCCTGAAAGAATGAATCGCAAGATTCGAAAAAATGGGTTGACGCTGACGGAACTGGTCGTCGTGATTGCGGTGGCGGCCGTTCTGCTGGGGATTTCCGTGCCGGCGGTCAAGAAGGTGATTGAATCGTTTGACCAGTCCGCCGGTCCGCGTTCGCTCATTGACGCCGCCCTGACCGGTGCCCGGGCTCTGGCGGCTGCTCACAGCGCCCCGGCAGGGATTCGGTTTCAGCGGGACCGCAAGGGCGATTTCTATATGATTTTTATTGTTCATAAAGATGTATCGAGTACCTATGCGACGGAGTTTGTCGCCGTTCCAAACCGCAAGCCGATTAAGCTGCCTGCCTCAGTCGGAGTTCTCGCCGGAACGGTTCAGTCGGATGCGGATTTGAATGACACAAATTTGTTGAATGCCCAGACTTTCTCGATTGTCTTTTCGGAGCAGGGACAGCTGATTCAGTTTCCGGTGAGGGTTCTGAATCGGGATGGTGTGAATGACGACAGCAGCCGCGACCCGATTTTTAACACCAGGGCCAACGTGGACAGCGGGACTGCCGGGATGTTTTATCAGGATGCCGGACCGGGCGGCCTGAATGAAGAGGACAGTATCGGCTCTTTTTATATTTACGACCCCAAACGATTTGCAGAGATTCCGGCCAATCAGCGATTTACCGGTTATATTCACAGTCTTCCGAAAGAGTTTGTCAACCCGCATACTGGGCAGCTGATTGGGCGGTAAGGAAAACCAATGAGTCATTTTAGGAACCAAAACGGGTTTTCGCTGACGGAGGTGCTGCTGGCAACAGGCATCCTGGCGATCGGTTTTGTGCTGATTGCAACGATTTTTCCGGCTGGGATTAAGCTGACGGCGATGGCAGCGGAAAAGACGCTGGCGCCTGCCATGGCCGAGGAAGCCCGGGCGGCGGTCCGGCTGTATGATATAGATGCGGACAAGCTGCCGAATTCCGGCGAGGTTCGGTCAGTTCTGTTTTCGGCAGAGTATTTATCGGATAAAAGTTTAAAGTATTTTTTCCGCCGCCTGATATATCCAAACCCCTTTAATCCTGAAGTAAATCCGCTGCCTGCGGAAGGAACTCAGCCGTATGAGAATCTTATGGCGGAGGTAAACCGACAAATAGCATCCGATTCGATGTATCCTTCTCTGCCGAAGGAGTATTTTGCTCACAATCCGGCACAGAATCAGCGGTACTGCTGGGCGGTTTTGTGCCGCAAAGACACGACCGTTTCGAAGGGGTATCAAATCCGCATTTTTCTGTGCCGATGGAGAAAAGAGCTGCGCTATTACGGTTTTGACTATGACGAATCTGCCGGCGTTTTCACGCAGAAGGAAAAAGAACGCCCGATGCCGCTGCCTGTTCGAATCAATGCCGTATACGGGCGCTCTGAGGTGACGATTGAATCGAATCAGTTGGTTTATCCGCAGGAAATTTGCCGGCAGTTTTTTCCGGAAGGGGCCTGGGTTGTGGAGGACCGGAATGGACATATCTATCAGGTTATCAAACGGGAGGGAACAACTTTACTTTTGAACCGAAACTGGCTGAGCGGCAGCGGTCAAAGTATTCTCTGGGTTGTACCGCCGGCTGTAGATTCAAGTCGGAACCCTTGTATGGAGGTGCTGTAAGGCCCCATCGAAGCGTATGAACCGGAACGGAAAACAACCTGCTTTTACCATTGTAGAACTGCTGGTGGCGATGACGCTGGTGGTTGTAATGCTGGCTGTTTCAGGGGTTGTCTTCCGGCATTCGGTGCAGGCCTATCGAGCGGCCTCGGCTACAGCGGAGATTATGCAGAAGTATCAGGCCATTACACACCAGTTAAAAACCGACCTGGCCGGTCTGCAGAAGGATGCTGAATTTGCTTTGGTCTGGGCGCCTTCTCCGCATCTTAAATCTGATGGTTCCGTTCTTGATGAAAACGGCGATGGTGTTCCGGACCGCTATCTTAGTTTTGACCGGATGTATTTTTTTGCAGTCGGCTCCTTTCAATCTTATGACCCGCAGCCCGCAGAGGGAGGAGTCCTTGTTCACTCCAATTTGGCTCGTATTTGCTACAGTTTTGGACGAGAGACGGACGGACGGCGGGCTTCTCAGCAGCCGGACCCGCGAAAGCGTCTTTTCTGCCGCACTCAGCATCTGCTCACTTCCGATTCGAGTCTGCCGGTGTTTCCGGATTTTTCAGCGGGCTGGAATGAGGCGACATTTGAGAATCTGAATTTTTCACTCGAGTACCAGACAATGTCTCTGGAGGATTGGCTTGGTTTAGATTTTACGGCTTATAAGAGAGAGATTTTGGCTAAGGTGCTCGATTTGCGTGTGGCAGACAGTTCTTCCCGGGAGGGCGGTCCGCGAATCGATTTTTCCACTCCGCAAACGACCGCCAATACCATTCACATGCTTTTGTGCAAGGGGGTCGGCCAGTTTCATGTGCAGATTTGGGAGCCGGGTTATATGCGATGGTGGCCTGAAATTGATCCGAATTATGACGGCAATTACAGCGATGCAGACACACAGCGATGGGATGGTACGGCCAACGGTTATACGCTCACGAGCGGCCGAATTGATACAGAAAACCTGAAGGGGTATTACTTTAATCGGAATCCGTCAGAGTTCGAGACACAAATCGGCTCGGTTTTGAAGTTTACGTTTACCCTGTATGACTCCAAAGGGGTTTTTCCGGAGGGAAAGACCTTTACTTATCTTGTCGATCTGAAACCGTAGCGACAGGGAACCTCTGCATCAAGAGAGGGCTGTATGAGGAATACAAGACGAAACAAACCGTTGAATCGGCAGCGCGGCTCAGCGCTGATTCTGGTGGTGGTGGCGGCGGTTCTGCTTTCGCTGGTGGGCATTATGTTCCTGATGATTTCGCGGGTGGGGGATATTCTGGGGACAGCCGCCCGTCAGGAACATCAGATGGACCAGGCTGTGCGGATGGTGCTTGACAAAATAGAACTGGTGCTTTTGCAGGATTTGTTCGGATACAATTTGAACAGCGGGCTCTGTGACGGGAAGGGACTTACGAACGAACCGTATGATGCCCCGGGGGCAGCGGACTCGTGGCTGGCCTCGCTGGAACCGGTGCGAATCAGCGATAACGGCACAACGGATGACCCGACGGATGATTTGTACCGCTGGCCGTATCTGTCCAGTCTGTGGCCGGCGCCGAATGTCTGGGATCGGATTTTACGGGAAGGGACCGGACAGCTTGACCCGCAGAACAATCCTCAATTCTGGGGGGCGATTGTGCCGGATTATCCGAACCTGACAGATGTTTTCTGGGCCCCGGCGGATGCCGACGGGGACGGGGTGGCCGACAGTCTCTGGGTGCCTGCGATGGAAACTCCGAGCGGGGAGCGAATCTATGCAGCTGTGCGGATCATCGACAACTGTGCGATGCTGAATCTGAACACGGCCCACCTGACCCGAAAAGCGACTCCATGGACCGGACAGGGACGCTGGCTTTCAGAGGCGGATTATGAGGCGTTTCTGCGGGGAGATGACCGGGCGATGCCTCCTGTGATTCGACAGGCCAGAATGGCCAATCCTTCCGTAATCGTGACAGCAGAAAACTATCACAAGGAAGCCATCCTGAATATTGAGAATCCCGGCTCTGCTTACACCCTTTTTGATATCGGCGATGAGGTGGAGATACGCAATCGGTTTCTGCTGACCAGCAAGGCCGTAGCCCGTTTTGAGCGGGAAATGAATCTGTCTGTAATGCCTCCTGTTTTCGGGATGTATCAAACCTTTGACTTTGGGCGCGGGGAGTTTGTCGGCGGCTGGAATGTCGCCCTGCGGGTCAAGCGGATACCGGTGGATTCTGCGGAGGATTTTCGGGTTTGGAAGCTGCGGATGAATCCGGAAAACTTTGATGATACAGGTCCGTGGACCGCCAATCCGCATAACTACAGTTATTATTACGACCGCCGGCATGTGTGCACGTTTGTCAGTTTTGACCGTAATCTGCGCTGGGGCGGCGAGCCGCATTTTGTCGGCTGGTCCGAGAGCGAACTGAGCACTTTCGGCAGAGTCTACCGCAAAATCTTTATGCCCGCCGACGGATATGCTGTAAGCGTCAGGGCGGATATTTTGAGCAATACGCTTCAAGCCCGCCGCAATATCCTGCATCTGCTCTATGTGTTTCGAGGATATTATCTGTCTCAGGGAGAATCGCTTCAAACCGCTGCCCGCAAGGCCGCTCAAATCGTCGCCAATATGATTGATTATCTGGATGACGGTACGGTGAGCACCACAGGGCCCTTTGGAACGGCCTGGACGGACCCGGATACGTCTGCTGTGACCCCGGCACAGGTCAACAGCAATCCGACTTTTCTTAACCGGGCCGTTATCAAGCGGCTGATTCTGGAGGTCAGCACCGAACTGAATGCGCAGGATTCGTCGATTCCGATTGTTAACATTGATGCGGTTGCAGATGGCAAACGGATTTTTGAAAAACTGGATTTCGGCCTGAGCGAAACGGATGTGATTTACGGCTATGAACGCCAGCCGTTTGTCTCCGAGCTGTTTGTAGTTCGGGATAACAGCAACAATCCGACGGAGGCGGCCCTTGAACTGCTGAATCCGTATGATTCTCCGATTTCATTGAACGGCTGGCGGATTGTGTTTCGGCAGCGGAGCGGAACTCCCGTTGAGTTTACGATTCCGGACACGCCGAGCCGAGCGATTCCATCCGGTACGCCGAATTTGCCCGGTCGGTTTGTCATACGTTCCGCAAATGCAAGTCCTGTGGATGTAGTCTTTACAGGTTTTGGTCTGGGAATGATGCTGACGGATGCCAACAGCATCGATGTGCAGCGGCCCTGTCCGGATAATCCCGCAAGATTTCTCACGGTTGACCGGATTCCTCGAGCCCAAATCGAACTTGTGCTGACCGATAATCCGGCAGATGGTCTTCCGACTCTCCACGTGCTCAAACGGCAGGATACCGGATGGAAGTTTACGAATGCCTCCGCGGCCGTTCATCAGCGGGCTGTTCCGCCTTCCCCAAGCCCGGCTACGCTCGGGGCGGCCAACGGGGTTACGGTGGACAAAGACGGCTGGCAGATGCCGGTTGCGGATTTTCCGTCTCTCTCAGCGGAGCGGACGTTTTTTACGCTCGGCGATTTTCAAAAGGTGCTGTTTGTCGGCAACCAGAGCGGCAGCGACCCCAATACGGTTACGACGGCCGTTGCCCGGGCGTCTTCTGAGGGAGATATTCGCTATGATATTGTCAAGGACCCGGACCTGCTGGGCTTTATCTGTTTTCTGAATCGGGAAAAGGGGTCTCTGCCGGGTCGAATCAATATCAATACAGCCCCCAGACCGGTTTTGGCGGCGGCGATTCCGGGGATTTTGACGCACAGTTCGGGAACCATCAATCTGGTTGATCCGAATCCGGCCACCTCGCAGGTTGTGGAGGATTATGCCGATTTGATCATCCAGAATCGGCCTTATGCTCACCTCGGAGAGATGCTCTCAAGGATTCCGGCGATGAGAGTCTATGCCCAGCAGGAAGGGCTGGATGTGGTTGGGGACCGTTCAATTCGCGGGGATTTGGAGGAGCGAGATTTAATTCTCTCGCATCTGTCCAATATTTTTACAACCCGCAGCGATGTCTTTACGGCCTATATTGTTGTCCGCATCGGGCAAAGCGGCCCGCAGCGGCGTGTGCTGGCGATTTTTGACCGCAGTCAGATCTGGGCACCGGGAGACCGCCCGCGGCTGCTGGCCGTCAAGACCGTGCCGAATCCGCATTAAGCCGCCTTAAGCCGGATGTGTCTTGCGCTGAATGATTTGTCCGTTCAGCGAGATAGTAATCTCTTCAAACGGCATTGCTTTTCCGCTGTCGGCAACGGCCGTCCGGGCGATTTGGGTCAGGCCGCTGCAGCAGGGGACTTCCATCCGAACAACCGTCAGAGAGCGGATGTCATTGAGCCGCAGGATTTGGCTGACCTTTTCGACATAATATTGCCGGTCGTCCAGTTTCGGGCACCCCACGGCAATGGTATGTCCTTTCAGCAGCGAAGGATGGAAATCTCCCATCGCAAAGGGGACACAATCCGCCACGAGCATCAGGTCGGCCTGCGCGAAATACGGCGCCGTCGGGGACAGAAGCTTCAGCTGCACCGGCCATTGGCCCAGTTGAGAAGGGATTTCACTGTCGCCGGTGCCGACAACAGTTTCCTGCGGTTTTCGCTGCATCATTTTCATCCCCGGGCAGCCGGAAAAAGGTTTTTCGGATGCGGCTTTCAGCCGATTTACGTGTTCGTGGGCCGCTTTCTCGTCGAATGCCGCCGCCCGGCGCTGCTCGATGGTAATGGCGCCCCGGGGGCAGTGTCCCAGACACGCCCCCAGGCCGTCACAGTACGTTTCACTGACCAGTTTGGCCTTGCCGTTGATGATTTGGATGGCCCCTTCGGCGCAGGCCTTGACACACAGGCCGCAGCCGTCGCATTTTTCTTCATCAATTACGACGATATTCCGAAGCATTGGAATCCTCTTTTTCAGCCCAGGATTTCCGCCAGGTCTTTTTGCGGGGTGGAAATCGGGGCGATGTTGAACTGTTCCACAAGCACTTTCAGCACGTTCGGTCCGACAAAGGCCGGCAGGGAGGGCCCCAGCTTCATATTCCTGATGCCCAAATGCAGCAGGGTCAGCAGGATGCAGACGGCCTTCTGTTCGTACCAGCTGAGAATCAGCGAAAGAGGCAGATCGTTCACACCGCAGCCGAAGGCGTTAGCCAGGGCGACGGCAATCTGAATCGCGGAGTAGGCGTCGTTGCATTGTCCCACATCCAGGAGCCGCGGGATGCCGCCGATATTGCCGAAATCGAGCATATTGAAGCGGTATTTGCCGCAGGCCAGCGTGAGGATGACGCAGTCTTTCGGGACGGCCTGAGCCAATTCGGTGTAGTAATTGCGTCCGGGCTTGGCACCGTCGCAGCCGCCGATGAGGAAGAAATGCCGGATTTTGCCGGCTTTGACGGCTTCGATGACCTGGCCGGCCACGCTCATAACGGCATTACGGGCAAACCCGATGGTGATGCGTTTTTCCGGGGCATCCTGCGTGAATCCGGGAGCGGCCAGGGCAGCCTGAATGACGGGGGTAAAGTCTTTATCCGGACCGATATGCCGCACCTCGGGCCACGCCACCAGCCCCGTTGTGAAGATGCGGTCCTTGTAGGTATCTTTCGGACGCTGGATGCAGTTGGTCGTCATCAGAATTGCCCCTGGGAAAGCGTCAAATTCCTTGTGCTGATTCTGCCAGGCGGTTCCATAGTTGCCGACCAGATGGTTGTATTTTTTCAGACCCGGATAGGCCAGGCACGGCAGCATTTCCCCGTGCGTATAAACATGGATGCCCTTGCCCTCCGTCTGCTTGAGCAGCAGTTCCAAATCCCGCAGGTCATGTCCGGAAACGAGGATGGCCTTGCCTTTGACCGGAGAGATGCGAATTGAGGTCGGCTCGGGATGTCCATAGGTTCCCGTATTGGCCTGATCGAGCATTTCCATCACTTTCAGATTGACCTGGCCGACCTTAAGGGCCATTCCAACCAAAGCATTGACCTCCTGAGCTTGATCGCTTGTCAAAAAATCCAAGGCTTCATGAAAAAAGGCATAGACGCCGCTGTCTTCAACGCCGAGAATCATAGCGTGGTCGGCATAAGCGGCCATCCCCTTCAAGCCGTACAGAATCAGTTCCTGAAGTCCTGCCGCATCGGGCCCGCAGGCTTCCAGTCGGTTGGCAATACCGACAGCTTGTGCTTCCTGAAGCATCTCCTGACGATTGGAGGGGGCCCGCCAGGCAGCCGGTCCGGACAAAGGTTCGGGCTTTTTGCCGGTTTTCCTGCAGGCCTCTTCATAGAGTCGGCGGGCCTGGATGAGGATTTTGTCCGCCTGCTGAACCAGCTCTTCCAGCCGCTGGGGATCAAAGTTGACATTCGTTACCGTACTGAAAAGGGCTTCCACAACGAATCGGTCGATTTCTTTGCTTCGAAGACCGAGCTGTCCGGCACGATGCGCATAATTGGCGATACCCTTGGCGGCATAAACGAGAAGGTCCTGAAGGTCGGCTGTCTCCGGAGTTTTGCCGCACACACCCATTTTGGTGCACCCTGTTCCGCCGGCTGTTTGTTCACACTGATAACAGAACATTTGTATCTCCTTTCCTGCAATTGAGTTGGGTTATTCCATTTTTTTTATTTTTGACGAATCATCGTCAAAAGCATTTTGAAGGCGGTTTTCGCGTGAACCGCGTGGGAGATTCCGGCAGGCATAATCACAATCTGGCCTTTTTCGGCGGGTACTGTTTGTCCGCCGATGGTTAATTCCGCCGTTCCATCGATAATCTGAACCACGGCGTCATAGGGGGAGGTGTGTTCACTCAACCGCTGCCCTTTGTCGAAGGCAAAGAGGGTCAGCGATCCGACGGGCTTGTCCAGCAGGATTTTGCTGACAATAGAATCGCAAGCATATTGAACCAGGTCATTGAGAGAAACGGCCCGAGCCTTGATTTCTTCCAGAATTTTGACGCTGCCGTCAGTGGTCATTGTTTATTCTCCTGTTTGATTCAATCCTTTGTCCTGAATTTCCTCGAGAGTCGTAGTTTTCAGGGAAAACAGAATGTCCTCGTGGATTTTTCCGAGTTTTTTTCGAAGAGGGCATCGTTCTTTCAGCGGGCAATGGAAGCGGTTGAAGAAACACCGATTCATATGAATGGGGCCCTGGATTGCTTCAATCACCTCCAGAAAGGTAATCTGACTGGGTGGACGAGCTAATGTATATCCCCCTTTAGGTCCCATAATGGACGTGGTAATTTTACAATCTTGAAGCTTTTGCAATAGTTTACAGGTAATCGGATAGGGAATATGCAGTACATCGGAAAGATGCCTTGCTGAAAGAACCCTCTGCCGGTTTGGATCATTTACTAACTCCGACAGGATGCGAAGGGCATAATCGGTGTTTCTTTTAATTATATCCATTTTATGTCTGTTTGTTCCTTTTTTATATAGGACTATTATAGTTCTACTTAAAAAGAATGCAAATGTTTTTCAGAAAAAATGTAAAAAAAGATATTTTGAAACATTTACTTATAGGAAACCGTCTTGTATAATGTCGGCTGCTCTTTGAAAGGATAATACAAGAAGCGGTCGAAAATCATATTTATACGATTCAATAATTATATCTTGATTGAAGTTTTTTATTATCCTTGATGTGTATTGTTATTGAAAGTTTGAGTTTTTTCTCAAACGCATAAGAATTAGGAAGCTGATTGTATTATCCTGAAAGGAGATACAGCTTTGATTAACTTCTCGTGTACAAAGTGCGGCCATGCTTACAGCGTACCGGATGAGTATGCCGGAAAAAAAGTGCGCTGCAAGCAATGTCAGACTGTCAACACCATTCCGGCTGCGGCGGTATCATCATCCGCCGGGGCAAAGAAGGATTGTGCAGACAGCATTGCGGCCTATAACAATTTGCTGAATGAGCTGCTCCGATACGAGAAACAGGCCCCAAAGGTTGAAATTGAATCCTAAACGGTTTAACGGCTGAAAAGGGCGGCGGAACCGTTTAGGTTTCGGGCTGTTTTTTTATCTGCATTTCACTGTTTTTACCATCTTTTTTAGTCTATCATTGAGGTAAGGTTTGTGCGGATACCCCGTTTTTTTTGTCCGGATTTGTCATCTTCAATGGTGTTGCTGGACCCTTCGGAATCGCATCACTTGGCACATGTTCTGCGGCTTGAGACGGGCGAAACTGTGGAACTTTTCGACGGAAGGGGTCGTCTGGCTTTTGCCCGAGTTTCTTCTATTCACAAAGACAAGGTTTCGCTCGTAGTAAATGAAATTCGTTCTTTTCCTCCGCCGGCAAGGAAAATAGTTCTGGCGGTCAGTATGCCCAAAACCAATCGTTTTGATTTTCTTGTCGAAAAATGTACAGAATTGGGAGTCGATCATATCATAGCAGTGGCCTACGAGCGAACAGTTAAAATAGGCAAGGAGTCAGCGATGGCCCGTTATGAGAAGATTGCGGTCTCAGCCGCTAAGCAATCCGGAAGAGTTTTTCTGCCGCGATTGAGCGGACCGTGGCCCCTTCCTAAGGCGATAGAACAAATCCACATAGAATATCCTCAATCCGCCTGGATTTATGGAGAACCTTCTTGTGAACCATCGTCCCAAAAGGGTTTGAAAAAAGCTGAGGACCTGTTTAGCGGCAAGGATATAGTCTGTCTGATAGGACCGGAGGGGGGGGTTACGGAAGACGAAAAGAAGACCTTACAATCGATGGGGGCATCCAGCATTCAAATCAATCCCAACGTTCTCAGAATTGAGACGGCGGCCATCGCCTTTGGGGCGATTCTGTCTTTTCTTCGAGGGTAGTCCCTTTTCCATCTATCGTTGGATTCGTCAGCCCTTTTTTAGAACCTCTCTGTTCTGTTTCTTCGTATATACCAGAGGGGTGTCTATAAAATGAAAGAGACCTATTATGAAGGCCTCAAAAAAAGATATCTCGTCCAAACTGGCGGGTTTGCTGATTCAAATCCATGAAGGCAAGAATCGTCCCTTGATTCGGCGTCAGGCTTCACAGCTGCTCAGCCGCATTCGGCCTAATGATATTGCCAAAGCCGAACATCGTCTTCTGAAAAGCGGTTTTTCTGCTGAACAGGTTCAGCAGCTTTGTACAGCGTTTGTTCTGATGGGCATAATGGAAACGGGCAAAGCAGATCTCGTGCGGCGCTTGCCGGACAACCATATTCTGCGCAAAGTGGCGGCTGAACATGATCTATTTCGCTGTTTTTTGGCGGATTTGGAAGAGGTTGCTGCAGAAATTGACCGACAGCCCTCGCTTTCCGCCGCCAGTCCGGAGTTGATGCGGCTTTCGCACATTCTTGAGCATCTTCAGGGGATGGCCGAGCACATCGCCAGAGAGGATGATGTGATTTTCCCCATGCTTAAAAAACAGGGATGGGAATCTCTCTGCCGTTCTATTGAAAAAGAGCATCTGTATCTTCAGATTACGATTGAAGACCTGCTCAAGCTGAGAATGGCTTTTCAGAATATATCGTTTGGGGTTTTCAAGAATCAGCTGACTTCATTGGTACGCTATATCGGCCCGGCCATGCGGGAGCATTTATTCCGGGAGGAGTATGTTCTGTTTGCCCTTGCTCTGGCGGCGGCACAGGATCCTTCCCTGTGGGAGGCTATGAAAACGGTCTGCCGTGAGATTGACTACTGTGGGTTCCATGTGTAAACCGACTTAAGTCAGTTGATTTCTCACGTCTGGTATTTGCTCAGAACATAAACGGCCTGTGCAGCCAGCAGATTCGGCCAAATCCGAAGCGGAGCTGCTATGTTTCGCCGAAGCGGAATCCGTTTTTCAATCTGAATGCCCCGTTCGGTACAGAAACGGTCAAAGTCTTTCATCGAAAGAAAGTGAATGTTGGGGGAATTGTACCAGCGGTAGGGAAGCTGCCGTGTCTGCGGTGCTTGTCCCTTGAAAAAGAGCTGGAAGCGGCATCGCCAGTGAGCAAAGTTCGGGAAACTGACAATGACTTTTTTGGCGATGCGCAGAAGCCGTCGGAGAACCTTTTCCGGATCCCGCAGGGTTTGAATGGTCTGGGATAAAATCGCATAGTCAAAACTGTCCGCCGGGTACTCTTCCAGTCCCTTCTCAATATCCCGATGAATGACGGAGAGCCCCCGCTGGATGCAGTGAATCACCAAATCCTGATCGATTTCTACTCCCTGGCCGATTACCTTTTTGTCCTCCATAAGCCGAACCAGCAGTTCCCCGTCACCGCAGCCGAGGTCCAGCACTCGGCTGCCGGGTTCAATCAGGGAGTCAATCAGTTCATAATCGATGCGGGCTCGCTTGGCATGCTCCGATGAATGTTTTTTTTCTGCTGAAGAGGTTAGGATGCTTGGGACTAAAGACTGTCCTGTCCGAATCTGCTGGAGGGTAGAATACAAGAATCCGGAAATTAAAGCTCCCAGTTCCTGCACTTCAAGCAGAAACGCATCATGACCGTAGGGGGAATGAATATTGCAATAGGTCACATCCTTTTTTTCGGCCCCAAGGGCATGGACAATTTCCTCCGACTGCTCCGGGGGGAACAGCCAGTCGCTGCTGAAGCTGACAATGCAGTATCGGCAGGATGTGTTTCGAAATGCCTGCTGAAGCGTGCCGTATTCGCGGACCAGGTCGAAATAGTCCATCGCTTTGGTAATGTACAGATAACTATTGGCGTCGAACCGCTCTGTAAATGCCTGTCCCTGATAATCCAGATAGGTTTCAACGGCAAATTCCGAATGAAAATCATAACTGTATTCGTCTTTTTTCTGAAGTTGACGGCCGAATTTCGCCCGCATCGATTGTTCAGACAAATAGGTGATGTGTCCAATCATTCGGGCAATTGCCAATCCTTGGTCCGGAGAACGTTCCTCTGTGTATTGTCCCTCACAGAAATTGGGGTCGGCCAAAATCGCATTTCGTCCGACGGCATCAAATGCAATGGCCTGGGCGTTCAGACGGGTCGTGCTGGCAATGCAGACGGCGGAACGAACCTTTTCCGGATACGCCGCGGCCCACTGAAGAACCTGCATCCCGCCCATCGAGCCCCCGATGACGGCCAGAAGCTGTTCAATACCCAATGCATCCAGGAGCAGTTTTTGTACAAGCACCATATCCCGGATGGTGATAATCGGGAATTGCAGCCCATAAGGTTTCCCCGTGGCGGGATTGAAGGAGGAAGGCCCTGTTGTACCTTTACAGCCGCCTAAGACATTGGAGCAGATGACGAAATAGCGGGTTGTGTCGATTGGTTTTCCGGGGCCGACCATACAGTCCCACCAGCCGGGCTTTCGGTCATCAGGACTGTGGTAGCCGGCTACGTGGGCATCGCCGCTGAGGGCATGACAAATCAAGATGACGTTGTCTTTATTTTCGGACAAAGTCCCATAGGTTTCGTAGGCCACGTCGATCGGGCCCAGGGTTTTCCCGCACTGCAGGGTCAGGGGCGCATCGGCCTGGACCACGCGGATGTACTGGGTTTTTACAATTCCAACAGAGTTTTTTAAGTCTTTTTCCATGGCGGACTTATTATAACCTGTGTTTTTTGTTTAGCAAGGAGTTGCGGCCGAAAACCGGCCGACGTTCATCGAGATTGAAAAAGGGAATTTTACTTGAAAAAACATAGGGCTTCCGGTAGAGTACCATCAAAAGAAAACGCCGGGTGGAAGGGGGCCTGAAAAAATTGATGCGCCTGTAGCTCAACTGGATAGAGCGTCGGTCTACGGAACCGAAGGTTAGGGGTTCGAGTCCCTTCAGGCGTAGTTCGTTTTTACGATAAAATCCCTTCTTTTCTTGAAAGAATCCTGATTATGAGCTTTCTGGAAAAAATTCTTTATCAGGCGTCACAGCGTCAGAAAACTATTGTTTTGGCGGAAGGTTCGGACAAGCGGGTTTTAGAGGCGGCTAAGATTCTTACTGACAAAAAAATAGCCCGCATTATCGTTTTGGGGGAGACTGACCAGGTCTACAGGGATTTGAAGGCCCTGGGGGCTAAAACGGATGAAATCCGAGTTATCGACCCCAAAACGTCAGATGAACATCAGCGGTATGCCCAGTGTCTTTATGAAATCCGCAAGTCTAAAGGGCTTACTATGGAGGATGCAGAAAAACTGGTCGAGGATAATATCTACTTTGGAACACTGATGGTCAAAAATGGAGACGCAGACGGTCTGGTCGGCGGGGCGATTCATGCCTCTGCCGATATGATACGGCCTGCTTTGCAGATTATTCGTCCTGCAGAGGGATTTAAGACCATCTCGAGCGTCTTTTTTATGTGCCGCGGGGAGGAAATCTACCTGTTTGCGGATTGCGGTTTGGTCGAGTACCCGACAACGGCCCAATTGTCTGACATTGCGGTTTCGACCGCGATTACAGCGATGCAGTTCGGGATTGAGCCGAAAATTGCGATGCTGTCTTATTCAACAAAGGGTTCCGCCAAGTCTGAAGGGGCGATGAAGGTGGCAATGGCCGCCGAGAGAACGCGGGAAAAGGTCGGACATCTTTTCGGATACGGCGGGAAAGTTATTGTTGATGGGGAACTTCAGTTTGATGCGGCGTTTGTTCCGGAGGTCGCCGCGTTAAAATGTCCGGACAGTCCGCTGAAGGGCCGGGCGAATGTGTTTATTTTCCCCAATCTGGAGGCAGGCAATATTTGCTACAAGGCCGTTCAGCGGCTGGGCAATTTTGAGGCCTACGGCCCGATTCTGCAGGGGCTGGCGCGTCCGGTCAATGACCTGTCCCGCGGCTGTGTGCCGGAGGATATTGTTGGCACAGCGGCGATTACAGCCCTTCAGGCGCAGTAAAGGAGCGATGCTGCAGGATGCCTTGTGAACCTTCCGAGCGGGAAAGACAGTTTGTGATTCACAAGCATATCACGCCGGCAGGGATTCATTGGGATTGGATGCTCGAAGAGGGCGGAACGCTGCAGACGTGGAGGGTGAGTTGTCCGCCGCAGGAAATAGGGCAGGAGCTGCTCCGGTCGGACAAGATTGACGACCATGACTTCCGCTTTCTGACTTATGAAGGGCCGGTGCAGCAAAACACGGCAAGGGTGCAGCGGGAAGACCGAGGGCGGCTGACCGTTTTGAGAAGGACCGACTCCCACATCCTTTTCCGCCTGGAAGGAGAGGTTTTAACAGGTTGTTTTGCTTTCTGCCGGAAGGGGAACGAGTGGTTCCTCTGCCGAGTGCCCCCAACAGAATGATTATCGCCGCAGTTCCGGCAGGTCCGGTTCGACGTGCACAATGACGTTGACCGGCCGCGGAAGCCGGTTGTGAAGGGAAACCTCTAATTCGTGCGAAATAGCATGGGCTTCCGTGATGGTCAGCTGCGGATCCACAAGAATATGCACATCCAAAAAGATTTCCCGCCCCACACGCCGGGTTCGGAGCTGATGCCATTGGGCGATCCGGGGCTGTTCGGTGAGGATGGTCTTGATTTGTCCGAGGGTCTGCTGATCGGCGGCTTGCTCACTGAATTCGTTCAGGCAGTCGGTAAAGATGCGAACGGCAACAAAAATAATCATCAGGCCGACGACAATCGCCGCCAGGTGGTCTCCGTACGGATAGTTCAGAAAGCGGACGCAGGCGGCTCCGACGAGTACGGCCACCGAGCTGAAGGCATCACTGCGATGATGCCAGGCATTGGCATAGAGCGTGGTGCTGTGGCAGCGAATCGCCGTGCGGCGGGTAATCTGATAGAGCCATTCTTTGGAAATGATGGACAGGGCTGCAATCCAAAGGACGGCCAAAGGCATAAAGGATGCGGGATGTTCCGAAGCCGACAGCCGGGCGATTTCGACGGCGGCTTTGTAAATCATTCCTCCGCCGACAAGTCCCAAGACCAAGGCGATTACGGCGGTGCTGAAGGTTTCCAGCCGGCCGTGGCCGAATGGGTGAGTCGAATCCGGCTCTTTTGTGCCCCAATGAATTCCTACCAAAACAGCCAGGTCGGTCAGCAGGTCGGAAAGTGAATGAACGGCGTCCGCCACCAAACCGATGGAGCCGGCCCAAAAGCCGACAACGGCCTTAAGGAGGGACAGGAAGAGGTTCAGCCACAGCCCTATAAGCGTGATGCGGCGAATCTGCGGATTATCAGCGGACAGGTTCGAATTCATCGTTTTAAAACCTTTTGACAAATGGATTCAATTTTTCGGCCCAGGTCGGCGGATGCTTCGGCGGTACGCGTTTCAAAGATGATACGGACGATCGGTTCGGTGTTGCTGGTGCGGATATGGAGCCAGCCGTCCGGCAGGTCGAGCCGACAGCCGTCTCGAGTGTCTGTTTTGGCCTGTGGGAAGGCGGAACAAGCGGCCTGAATCAGGGCCTGTGCCTGTTTGGCATTGGCGGCGTATTTGAGCTTAACCATTTCGTAACGGCCGATTTCCTGCGTCAATTGCCGGACGGACTTTCCGGTTTGGGCCATCAGCTGGAGGGTTAAGGCCATCGCAACCAAACTGTCGCGAATGGGGCCGATCCGCAGGTCGATGACGCCGCCGTTGCCTTCGCCGCCGATGATGCACTGGTGCTCCAGCATGGTATTGGCTACGTGGGCTTCGCCGACGGGGGTGCGAAGGACAGTCCCGCCGAAGCGGGCGGCGATGTCGTCTATCATTCTGGATGTGGACAGGTTGGCGGCGGCTTTTCCGCCCGGCTGTTCAGAGAAACGCAGCAGGGCGGCAAAGGCGAGGGTGTATTCTTCTCCGATGTACGTTCCCTGCTCATCCACGATGGCCAGCCGGTCGGCATCCGGGTCCTGAGCGAAGCCCAAATCGGCGCCGGTTTGCCGAACTTTTTCGCACAAGTCTGTCAAATTTTCCTGCGTCGGCTCGGGTTTGTGGGCAAATCGTCCGGACGGTTCGAGGTTGATTCCAACGATGCGGCAGCCGAGTTCTTCGAGGAGTTTTTGAGCTTCCGGGCCGCCGGCTCCGTTGATGCTGTCCAGAACGACATTGTATTTGCGCCGTCGAATCTGGTCGGGGTTGACAATGGAGAGGACCTTGTCCACGTGGACCTGAACGGTCTGGGTATTGGAGGAAATGATGCCGCAGCGGACAGCATCGACGTAACGGACTTTCTTCTCGACAAAGCGTTGGCGAATCTGTTCGGCCAGCGGTTTCGGCGGGGCAATTCCGTTGTCCAGCAGAAGTTTGATGCCGTTGTATTCGATGGGGTTGTGGCTGGCGGTGATGACGGCTCCGCCCTGACATCCGAGATGACGGACCATCAGGCCTGCTGCAGGGGTCGAACAGATTCCCAAATCGATGACGTCCGCGCCGGCACTGCAGAGGCCGGACGCTGCGGCGGCGGCAAACATTGCACCACTGATGCGGGAGTCCCTTCCTAAAGCAACGACGGGTTTACCGACAGCGCGGCCCCACTGCTCATTGAGGAATGTCCCGAAGGCTGCGCCGTACAACGCGGCCGTTTCCGGAAAGAAGTTCTCTCCAACCAGGCCCCGCAATCCGCTGATGCTGATAATCAATTCCTGCTTCATAATCTTTGTTCTCAGAAGATGACAGATTCCGTTTTGAGAGTTTGAAATCCATATTTTATTCAATTTTTGGACGGTTGGAAACGGCTTTGTTAGAAAAAAAGACAAACGGACACTCTCCCTCGATTTTGGACCGGAGTGGAGAGTTTTTTTACCGCGGATTATATTGGACTATAGGACCACGAATTTGAAAAATGAAGAATTACGAATTAAGAATGAAGAAAGAACGGGCGGAGGATTTCTTTCAACCGACCGACTTTGGAATTGGGGGAATCCAGTTCAATGTGGACGCGGTTTTTTAAAAAAACGGCGGCGGTTCCTCTACTCACATTATGTTCAATAAGTCTTTGAAAAGAAGGAGGTTAGAAGGATGTCCCGGATGAAGGGAACAGGAAACTCGAAAAAAATAAAAGAAATTTTTTGAGTATCCCTTGACAAAAAGACAAGAATGTACGATAATAGCAACCGGTTGCTTTGAATAGATTGTTGTTGTTGGAAAGAAAAGGGGGCCGTTACTCTTTGGCAAAGGGGTATGGAAATGAGACAAAAGAGGATAAGACGAAAAGCATTCACCCTGATTGAGCTGCTGGTGGTGATAGCGATTATTGCCCTTCTGCTGTCG